>QMOC01000170.1 GCA_003648085.1 Chloroflexota bacterium | reverse complement strand
TCCTCCTTGACGATACGGGTGCGGCGACCGTCGCCGTAGGTGCGCTTCAGGTCGGCCAACTCCTCCTTGATGAGGTAGAGAATCTTGCGTGGCGAGGCCAGTAGATCCTCCAGGTAGGCAATGCGCTGAATCAGTTCTAGATACTCGTCCTCGATCTTCTGGCGCTCCAATGCCGCCAACCGTCGCAGTTGCATATCCAGAATCGCCTGGGCCTGAATCTCCGTCAGTTCGAAACGGGTCATCAGCCGCTCGCGGGCGGTGTCGGCGTCGGGCGACTGGCGGATGGTCTGGATGACGGCGTCCAGGTGGTCGAGGGCGATCTTCAGCCCTTCGAGGACGTGGGCGCGGTGGCGGGCCTTCTCCAGTTCGTACCTGGTGCGGCGGGTCAGCACCTCGCGGCGATGCTCGATGTAGAGTTGCAGCGCCCGCTTGAGGCTCAGCAAGCGCGGCTCGCCATTGACCAGCGCCAGCATCTGCACACCGAAAGTGGATTGGAGGGGAGTGTACTTGAAGAGTTGATTGAGCGTCTTGCGTGGTTGGGCGCCGCGCTTGAGTTCGATGATGATGCTCATCCCGCGCCGGTCCGACTCGTCCCGCAGGTCAGAGATGGTATCGAGCCGGCCGGAGCGGACGAGGGCCGCGATGCGCTCCAGGAGAGAGGACTTATTGGTCTGGTAGGGCAGTTCGGTGATGACGATGCGGTGGCGGTTGCCGGGCATCTCCTCGATGTGGGCCACCGCTCGCACGACGAGCCGTCCGTGGCCGGTGGCGTAGGCCTGCACGATCCCTTCCCGTCCAACGATGGTGCCGCCGGTGGGGAAGTCAGGCCCCTCGACGTACTGCATCAGGTCCTCGACCGTCACCTCGTCCAGTTCATCCCAGCGGTCAATCAGGTATCCCAGCGCGTCACATATCTCATCCAGGTTGTGGGGCGGGATATTGGTCGCCATGCCGACGGCGATGCCGGAGGAGCCGTTGACCAGAAGGTTGGGCAGGCGGGCCGGAAGCACCGCCGGCTCCTGGAGCGTGCCGTCGAAGTTGTCCACCCAGTCCACGGTGTCTTTCTCAATGTCGAGCAAGAGTTCGATGGCGATGCGGCTCAGGCGGGCCTCGGTGTAACGCATCGCGGCGGGGCTGTCGCCGTCCACCGAACCGAAGTTCCCCTGCCCGTCCACCAGCGGGTAGCGCAGGGAGAAATCCTGGGCCATGCGCGCCATCGCGTCGTAGACCGCCGCGTCGCCGTGGGGATGATATTTCCCCAGCACCTCGCCGACGATGCGGGCCGATTTCTTGTAGGGAGTGCCGGGCCGCAGGCCCAGGTCGTACATCGCGTAGAGGATGCGCCGGTGGACCGGCTTGAGGCCGTCGCGGGCGTCAGGCAGGGCACGGGCGACGATGACGCTCATCGCGTAGTCCAGATACGCGCTGCGCATCTCGCGCTCGATGTCTACAGTTTGCACGGTACCAATTTCCAAATGTGACCTCCGATTGCAGGCTCGTGAGAATATTATACCGCATAAGACACGAAACGTGAAACATAATCGCGTTGAGACTTCCGAAGTCCGACTATTCTGTGGTAATGCCAAGGTGGGAAGATTTGCTTTTCACCGGAAGATGTGCTACACTTAAATTTGACGTAACAGCGGAGGAAATCTTCTGGTGAGACGGCACAGCGGCCTGCTGCGATGGGTTCTCTCTGTTTTCCTGTTCCTCCTCGCCTTTTTCCCCCGTGCTATCCAGCCCGTCTCCCGCCCGCTGGTCTGGTACCTGCGTTCGGCCCACTTCATCGAGGCGGTGCTGGCGGGCGAGTGGGCGAACACCGTCTACTCGGAGCACCCGGGCGTGGCACTGATGTGGCCAGCGGGGATCGGCCTGAAGGTCTATTGGACCATCTCCGGCATCACCCCGGCCGCCCACACCGTCCCTCCCGATTTCGAGCCCATTCACTTCTTCGGGCCGGTGCCTGTAGCGGAGATTGCTGCTGCTTTAACGCCGCTGGCGTTGTTAATCGCCCTCGGCATCGTCGGCATCTACCTGATGCTGCGGCGGCTGTTCGATGAGGCGACGGCGGCGGTCGCTGGGTTGCTCCTGGTCCTCAGCCCCTATTACCTGGCTCAGTCCAAGATTCTCCATCTGGACGCCTGGATGGCGACGTTGATGCTTCTCTCTGCCCTGGCGTTGCTGCTCTACCGCCGCGAGCACCATACCCGCTACCTGCTCCTCTCGGGCGCACTGGGTGGGCTGGCCCTCCTGGTCAAGACCCCGGCCCTTTTCCTCTTTCCCTTCACCGCCCTCGTCCTCTTGGTAGACACGACACGCAGCACTCAACACGCAGCACTCAATCTACAATCTGCAATCCGCAATCTCCTCCTCTGGCTCCTTGCCGCTGCCCTCGTCTATGTCGCCCTCTGGCCGGCGATGTGGGTGGACCCTGCACGTGGGCTGGCGGCGGTGAGATGGGGCCTGACCCACCACACCAGCACCGCTCACGATACGCCAACTTTCTTTCTGGGACGGGTGCTACGGGAAGATCCCAGCCCCCTCTTCTACGGGGTGGTGCTGCTCTTTCGCACCGGCGAGGTGGAACTGACCTTCCTGGCCGTGGCGGGAGTGCTGGGGGCGGCTCACCTGCTGCGTCGGCGGCGACTCTCCCAGGCCGGGTTGGATCGCCTCCTCCTCCTGGCCTACGCCATCTTCTTTCTGGCCCAGATGTGCCTGGGAGCCAAGAAGATGCCCCGCTACGTCCTCCCGGCCCTGCTGGCGCTGGACGTGCTGGCAGCGATGGGAATCGTGACGTGGGCGTGGGGGATAGCAAGCAAACGTCGCAGGCTGGCCGCGCTGCTGATGGCGCTCCCACTGCTGGTCCAGGCCACGCTAGTCCTGCCCCGCCATCCCTATTATGGAACGGCCCTCAACTGGTTGGCTGGTGGGCCACCCGCCGCCGCCAGGGCTATCCTCATTGGCGAGGAGGGGGAGGGACTGGCGGAACTGGCTGCTTACCTCAATGCCCGGCCTGACGCCGATCAACTGACCGTCGCAGCGCAACTCAAGCACGTGTTCAATCAGACCTTTCGCGGCACCACAGTGGACATTGACCAGATGGCCGATTACCTGGTCTTCCACCGTAACTACACCATACGGGACTACAAGATCGAACAGTGGGGGAATCTGTGGGAGCGGTACGGTGCCCGCACGCCGGAACGGGAGGTATCCTTCGACAGCGTGCCCTACGCCTGGCTTTACCGGATGCTGCCTGCCGGTATTCCACCTGAGCATCCACTGCCGCTCCGTCTGAGCGACCGTTTCCGCTTCTTGGGCTATGACCTGCGGACCACTCAGGCCGCCCCCGGCGACTGTATCCCGTTGGTCCTCTACTGGCAAGCGACGAAGCCTGTTATAGACGACCTGAGCGTATTCGTCCACCTGCTAGACTCCAGTGGGGGATTAGTGTGGCAGGATGACGGCGCCGCCGCCCACGGCACACGCCCCACCTGGAGTTGGGCCCCGGGCGAGGTCGTCGCCGATCCGCACACCGTGGTACTCCCGGAAAACCTGCCCGAGGGGGACTATCTGCTGACAGCGGGTCTCTACGACTGGCGCACTGGGGAGCGGCTACCGGCAATAGGCGTGGGCGGTGCTCACCTGCCGGCGGATCGGCTGGACGTTGCCACCCTCATCGTCCGCCGGCCGCGAACTCACCCGCTGACGTACCTGGCGCGGGGGCTGGCGTCGCTGGTGATCCTTTCATCGCTTCCAATCGTCGGTAGACTGGTATGCCTCAATCGAGGCTTCGACTCAGATTGCGCACGGCAATGGTAGTGACGAGCAGACCCATCAGCAGCATCGCCGCCGTGTGGGACCAGAGCGCGTCCAGCCCTGCCCCCTTCAACATCACCCCCCGGATGATGGTCAAGTAGTGATGAAAAGGTACAATCTGTGCGATGGTCTGCAACGCAACGGGCAGGTTCTTGACCCGCACCAGGTAGCCGGAGAAGGCCATATCCACCATCGCCAGAACGAAGACGAACAGGATGGCCTGTTGCTGCGTGCGGGCGATGCCGGAGATGAAGATGCCGTAGCCGATCTCGACGACAATGAAGAGCAGCGTCAGGCCGAAGAGCAGTGACAGAGAACCGCGCAACGGCACCCCGAAGCCGAAAATGGCAACGGCCATCATCAACAGGAAGTTCAACGCACCGATGATCAGGGCTGGAACCGCCTTGCCGATGACCAGTTCGATACGGCGCAAGGGCATTACCATCAACTGCTCCAGCGTGCCCAGTTCCCGCTCACGGGCCAGCCCGATAGAAGCGAGAGTGAGCGTCACCTGATAGACGATAAAACCCACCTGCGCCGGTACGGTGAAGAACTTATGATTGAACGCTGGATTGAAACGCACCGTGGTGCGCAGTTCGATGGGGAAAACCGTTTTCTTCCCGAAAAACCCGGTTTCTCTGGCGAAAGCCCGCGTGGCCTCACGAGCGGCCCTGAGGGCAATAGAGGCCGGGACGATGTTGCTGGCATCGGCGATGAGTTGCACCTTCGGTGTCCGTGTGGCGTCGGCCAAGTCAGCAGCGAAGCCGGAGGGGATGATGACGGCAAGTGTGGCTTCTCCCTGGTCGAGGAGGCGGTGGATGTCCGCCAGAGCAGCAGGGTAATAGCAGACATCCAACTCCCGCCTGTTGTCGAGCATAGTGACCAGATGGCGACCTGCGCTGGAATGGTCGAGATCGAGCACGGCCACGCGCAGGTTGGAGATGCGAGAACCGGTGGCTTGGGCCAGCAGGACCAGTTGGAGAACGGGCAGCGTGAGGATGAAGGTCGTCATCAACCAGTCACGGCGGAACTGGATGAACTCCTTCAGCACCAGGTTCCACACACGTAGGAGCATAGCGATGCCACCCTCTCCGATCAAACAAGTTTCTTCTTGAACAGCACCAGACTGAGCGCCTGGGAAGCGATTCCAGTCCCCAGCAAGATCAACGCCGGCTCCCACAAGGCGACCGGCCCCAGTCCCTTCAAAAATACGCTACGACAGATCGTGATGAAATGAGTGGTCGGCAGGCCGTAGGCGACGGCCCGTGCGACGGGGTTATCGGCGATGGGGAGAATAAGGCCCGCAATGAAGAAACTGGGCACGAAGAAGACCATCAAAATGAGAAACATCGCCGTCTGCTGATTGCGGACGAAGTTGGCGACTAGCAGACTGAAGCCCATGCTGGCGACCATATAATCGGCGGCAAGCAGGAGAAAGGCAGGGAAACTGCCCCGGAAGGGAACACGAAACCACAGTGTGGCGACCAGCCAGGTCATGATGACGCTCACCATGCCGCTGGCCTCGTAGGCCAGCAACTTGCCAAGCAGATACTCAGTCCCACGCACCGGTGTGGCGATGAGGTTCTCGAAGGAGCCTGTCTCCACCTCACGGGTCAACGCAAGGGCCAACGCCAGCGCGGGCATACAAAGGAGGACGGCCATCATACCGGGCACCATACTGACCAGCGATTTGAAGGTCTCATTATACCAGGCACGGTCGCTGATGTCGAGGATGGCTCCGGTGGCGCCGGATCGCCAATAGCGCAGGCCAGCGACAAAGGCATCCACGCGGCTTTCCAGAAAGCCGATGGTCTGGCTGGCAGCAATCGCGTCCGCGCCATCAACAATGCAATGCACCTCGGCGGGGCCGCCACCCAGCACTGCATCGGCGAAGCCGTGGGGGATAACCAGCACCAAATCGGCGATACCACGGGTGAGCAGCGGCTCAACCTCCTCTCCCTGCCGCACGTAAATCACGACGGTCATATCTCCGTCGGCAGTGAGGCTGGCAATGAATGCCCGTGAGAGAGGGGTGCCGTCCAGGTCACGGACGGCAATCTCCACTCGGTCCACATCCATGGCGAAGATGTAGGAAAGGGTAACCAACAAGAAGGCCGGTGCGATGGTGACGAGGAAGGATGTGCGCACGTCGCGGGTAATGTGACGGAATTCCTTGCGGGTAATGGCCAGCAATCGGCGGATGGACATGATGTAAGGGATTGTAACACACGAAGGCCCAGGAAGCAAGAGGACAACTGACACCCTTCCGTCGTCGAAAATCGTGGAACTGATCAATGACGAGGATGCAAAAGTGGCAC
>QMOC01000169.1 GCA_003648085.1 Chloroflexota bacterium | reverse complement strand
GAGATATACTGGGCCAGGTTAACCTCGGCGCCGATGTTTTCAAAGGTGCCATCTCCGTTGTTGCGGAAGAAAGCGTTGGGTGCGTTCTCACTAAAGGCATTAGCGATGAACAGATCCAGGTCACCGTCGTTATCGTAGTCGGCCCAGGCTGCTCCCCGTCCCCGCCCGAGATTATCCTGCACTCCGGCCTCCTCAGCCACGTTGGTGAACTGCCCTTGACCATCGTTTTGGTACAGTTGGTTGGGGCCTTCTCCAGTACCCCCTTTGGCGCCAATGGTAATGTACAAATCGAGGTCACCATCGTTGTCGTAATCCACGAAACTGCTGTCGTGTCTGTCACCCCGCGGCCCAATCCCCGACCCGTCCAGGACATCACTGAACGTGCCGTCGCCGTTATTGCGGTACAACGCCGGTGTGCCCTGGTGGTTGCCGGCAAATAGATCCAGGTATCCGTCTCCGTCGAAGTCGCCCCACGCCAACCCATAGGTATCCCCCAGGTAACTGATGCCAGCAGCGTCAGTGACATCAATGAATGCCGGGGAAGCAGCGGTGTCGGCTGTGGAAAGCCTGATACCGACGGGCAGCAGGACAGCCGCCGGGGCGAATATGAGCAAAGGCAGGAGGTTAAGCGCTCTTTTCATAACGTGAATCCTCCAGTAGTTTTGTACTTTTTACACGCTCTCAGCCCCTGTCCTCGGGGGTGGCCAAAAGCGAGGCAAAATCCGCCCATGACGCCCTCGTCCCGAAGGGCTACGAGCCTCGGAGACGGGCCTCCAAGGCCCCGGATGTAAAATCTGCAGCACTGCTGCCCTCCAAAGAACTGACCCTCGGATCAAATATATCCAAGTTCCTTCAACGTTTCAATCACGGCAGCCTCTTCAGCAGCCGTATACCCGCTCGCGTTGCTGGTAGGTGTCCAGGAACTCTCAACCCGCCGAATAGGATGTGCGGACAAGTACTCCTGGGTGCATGCTTCGGTCATAACCCGACCGTCCATATCACTAGGCACACCGTAACCCAGCACATAGAGGATTGTTGGGGCCACATCCTCGATGCGGTAATCAGGCAGAGAGATGCCCCGCTGGAAGGGTTTGCCCTTTAAAATCACCAAGCCATTTCGCCGGTGTGAGCCGCTGATCAAGTGGGGCAGCCCCGTGAGTGCATTCGTGGGAAATCCTCGCGACACAAAAGGGAGATATCGCCCATCGTAGCAATCGAAGAGGATGTCAGGAGCGCGCTCCAGGTAGGGTCCGGAATAAATCTCTTCACGCATGTAGACTTCGGATACGATAGGTTCGCCTGTGACTTCATCCACCCATTCGGTCAGCCTTTGTGCGATCTCTTGCCGCAGAGTTTCATACTCTGCCCCAGGCTCCACGATGCCCTGTGGTTCGCGTCCCTTCACATTCAGGTATATACCAGTGATGTTGGTACCTAGAGCGTAAGCGCGTGTCTGTGCCCAATCCACATCCTTGAGCGAGAGAAAGAGACGCATCAACCCTTTGCTTTCCTTCTGACCTGGCGATTTCACTGGAGCCACTCGATCGGTGAGGCCTATGTGCAAGGCGGTTATCGCCCGGAAAGCGTTCTCCGGCGTGAAGCCGAGGCGGAACAGCGCGTACTTCAGCCGGCTTGACAAGCCGCTCCTCAATCGCAACCACCCTTGCTGCAGAAGCCAATTGTTGGTATAGATTTTTCGGTGCAGAGGCCCCGCGCCGTGATCCGACATAATGACGATGGCCGTATCTTCGTCCACCTGGACCAAGAAATCAGCCAGTTGCCGATCAATATCCTGGTAGAGTTCCAATATAGCATGGCCATATTGTTCCGCTTGAACAGGGTCGTGTTGTGGGTGACGGGAATCCATGAACTTCCAGAAGCGGTGTTGAATAATGTCCGTCTCCATCAACACCAGGATCATTAACTGTGGATGGTAACGCTGCCAGAGATAAGCGGCGGCCTGTATACGCATACGCGCTGTCTCGTGCAGGGCGCTTCGCGTTTGTTCCAGATCTTCCTGAGATGTCCGACTGAATACCTGGTAGCCGCCTATGGCCTCTTCCAACTCCCGGATCAATGCGGGGGGATAGCAGAACTCGGCATCCTGCCCTGGTGTGTCCATGCCGGCAATGAGGAATCCGTTCACCGGCTCCGGCGGATAGGTCTCGGGGACGTTTATCACCCCGACGGTGCCGCCCTGCTCGGAGATGATTTGCCAGAGCGTCTTGCCATCACGCACCCGGGCATTCGTTGGCGTATATTCGTAGGTGCCAGCGCGTCGGTGGATGTGATCATACACGCCATGTTTCCCAGGTTGCATACCGGTGGCGAAGGAGGACCAGGCTGCTGGGCTGATCGGCGGGAAGGTGGAGCGCAGAATGCCGGCTGCTCCTTCGGCCATCAGACTGCCGATGGTCGGCAGTTTGCCCCCCCGTACCCATTGTGTGATCAGATCCCAGGGTGCAGAGTCAAGGCCGATGATCAGCACTCGCTTTACCATAATCCCTCTCTCTCAAAGAATCCTCGTATCCTCTAACAAAATCAGGGTAGCCGATGCAGTGAGGGCAGCCGCCAGAGTACGAACAGGGAGTAGATCAGGCACACGGCGGCCCCCAGCCCTAGAGATATAGGGGCGCCCGCGAGTTCGGCTACATAACTGGCTTGCAACCCCCCGGCCCCCTGCATGCCCACGGAGAACATAAGGTACAGGCTCATGATCCTGCCTCGCATATCGTCCCGCAAGTTGAGTTGGACCAGCGTATTTAACATGGATTGAACCCATGTTGTGCCTGCCCCCACTACCACCAGAGAGATCAAGGCCAGGAGGAACTGCCGTGACAGACAGAAAGCAATGACGCTGAGGGGAAGCAGAATGATGCCCGCTGCCAGAAATCTACCCCGCTGCCCTGCACCCAGGTTGGCCACAAACAGGGCCCCCGCTGTCGCACCGATGCCGACCGCCGCCATTAAAAACCCCAATCCCCGAGGGCCTACGTCCAGCACATCCCGGGCAAAGACGGGCATAAGGATTTGATATGGCAGCACTGTGAAACTGCTCACGGCCATGATGCTCATCAGGATAAGGACCACGCGCTGACCCAGCAGGTACTTAAGGCCCTGAACGAAACCGCCTGTCAGCGAGAGTGTCTTGGCAGGGGCTCTCGCTGCCGGCAGGCGCATGAAAAGTAGACCGACGGCAAGAGGTACAAAACTCAGAGCGTTGAGGAAAAAACAGATCGCCTCCCCTTGCCAGGCCACAAGCAGACCAGCAAGTGCCGGACCGATAACTCGCGCCAGGTTGAAAATAGCGGTGGTCAGAGCAATGGCATTCATCAAGTCGTCTTTACCTACGAGGTCAACGACGAAAGTCTGACGGGCTGGCAAGTCCACGGATCCAATAGCACCCATCAGGAAGATTGTGACGATCACATGCCAGACCTGGACACCACCGCTCTGCGTCAGCAGGGCCAGGCCCAGAGCACACAACGCGAGGGCGCTCTGGGTCAGGAAAAGAAGCCAGCGCCTGGATACGCGGTCAATGATTACGCCACCCAACAGGGAGATGGGTAGAACGGGGACCAAGGCTATAACGTTCACGGCCCCCAACATCAATGGAGAACCGGTCAACCGATAGACCAACCAACTCTGTCCAACCTGTTGCATCCAGTTGCCGGTCAGCGAGAGGATCTGGGCAAACCAGAATATGCGAAAATTAGGGTGTTGTAGAGATCTCAAGGGATTCGGCCTCATCATCTTTGCACTCTGCTTTGTGGCCCACCCTTAGAGCCTATCCGAAAAGTGGTGGTATTGGCGGGGGAAACGACTGAAGTCGTTACTACGGATTTTTCGGATAGGTACTTAGAACGTATCCGGAAATTCAGATCGGAACACACCGACGCATCCTCCATCCCAGGATTCTCAGGTAAGTTACCCGATCAGTTACCTGATACCCCATCTTGTAGCAATGTCCCAGGGATGCTTTATTGCGCTCATCCACCTGAAGAACGGCAGTCTCATATCCTTTCTCTTGCAGCAGGCGGCACAGGCTAAGATTCACAGCCCTGACCACTCCTTGCCGACGATACTGGGGTAGGACATACCCGGCCCAGAGATAGGCTTCCTTGGGACCTAACTCAAGCCTGGTATCCTTGGTCGAGGGAGTATTGGCAAATCCAGCGAAGACGTAGGCAATGGCTCGCTGCTCCCGGATGGCGACGCAACAAACCTCCCCGGCCTCCATCTTCTTGGCGAGGCGCTTCACTCGCAAAGGAGGAAGGATCGTCTCCAGGAGTGCCAAATCATCCAAGGTGACCTGCCTGATACTGACCGGGACTCGGGGCGCCGGGACGTGAATGGGCTCTTTCAGCGACTTGCGCAGGACGAATCCCCTGTGGAATTCGAAGAAAGGCGCTCGTAGAAACTGCATGGCCATGCTGAAGGCAGGCCCCCATCCCTGCTGGCGCTGTATGTATAGAAACGCTTGGATTAAGTCTTTGATCACCATTGAGCGATGACGTGAATAGTTAGAAAAGCCTGGCGATTAAAATCGCGGCTACGTTTTGCAAAACCGACCGGCGTCGGTTTCTCAGGCTGCGCAGGCAGCCTTCGCTAAAGTAGCCCGCGGTTTGAACTGCCGGGCAGTGGGTTTCCGCATACTCTCTGGTTAGCCAAACGGCACGTGTCTACGAAGCCGAGGCCCCACCCACCGGGTCACGGGCACCGGCAACTTTCGCCACAGCCAGGTGAAAAGTCGGTATTTGTGCTCTTCCTCCATTCGGGTTGATACGTCAGGTATCCTCTCTACACCGTTGAGGAAATACTGTTGATATAAAGGTTGGGGGCGGGCTCCCCACCCTTTCTTAAACGTATACTGCCCCGACCCCAGCGGGCTTCTGCCCAGGTCAATGTACTTGATCCCGTGCTCACATCCATACTGCATGTATTGCCAATAGAGCATATGATTGGGACGGCGGTCGAGATACTTGTGCAGAGATCCTCCCCATGCTCCGAAGATAGTGTCTCGGAACAGGAATGCGCTATACGCCCCTATCAACCGCCCCTTCCAACGAACGCATACAATCAGGAGACGATCGCCGAATTTCTCTGCCACGCTGTGCAGGAATGCCCGGCTGAAAACAGGCGTGCCCACATCCCTGAGGAAGACACACAACACAGTGTAAAAATCATCAAGATATTCCTTGCCGCCTATGCTGACTTCGAGATCACTCTTGCGTGCGATCCTGATGTGCCGCCTCAATCTTTTATCCAGGCTCTTCCATAGGGCGTCGGTCTGTGGAGGCAAGTCGCGGATCATAGTACAATGCCGGGAGACAGACACCAGATTGGCATCCCATTCCCTCCGAGAGTCCCTGATGACTAGGTATTTGGCGTTGACGTTGACGGTGAGTGCCTTAGCCTGTTCAATCAGGGCCACCGCCGCCTCTTCGCTCTCCGCGCAGAGCCCACCGGGCAGCGTGGTGAGCGCATCTCCGACGATTCTACTCCGGATCTCGAACAGAGGCATGACGCCCTCGATACGACTACCCTCTTTGGCCATTAAATAATGTGACGGGTAGCCATAGGTCCTCTCCATCACCTCTTTCCAACCGACCAGGTGATAGGGCAGGGCCTGTGACGAGTGCCACACGTAGTCGTCCCAGGCGGGTTTATCCTCATCGTGCAATTCTAAGACTTGCATACACCTATCCTGCTCCACCTTACTCGTCTATGCTCAGGCAATCATGCCCAGCAGTTCACACAGGGGCACGAAGCGGAAATCCTGAAGCAAACGACGCAGTTTGCCTTCCAAACTACCCCGGCCATAATAATGGGTGATTCGTTCCCTGGGCGTGACCCTCGGCCGGGGCTGGTGTAAATCCAGTTCCCACGGATGCAGGTACATGATCGCCGGTTGGCCCTGGCGGTTAAGTTGGCGGATACCCAACCGGATGAGAGCGTAGGGCCAGGTGCGCACGTAGAAGCCGCCACCAATAGGCCAATTGATGCCGCCCCAGCGGACGGTGGAGATCGGAAATTCCACCAGGTCGTCCCCGCCCGGTCTGTGTGGGAAGCGCGGGGCCTCCGGGTAGCCGTAGAGCATATTGCGGGTGGGGAAGAAACTGCTATCGTAGCGGAAG
>QMOC01000168.1 GCA_003648085.1 Chloroflexota bacterium | reverse complement strand
TTTGCTTGACGCACGAGGAGCCATCGGCGTGACCGAGCGGGCGACTTATTTCCACCGCATGCGCGACCTCTCCCGGCAGGTAGCAGAAGCCTACGTCGAACAGCGGCAGCGAATGGAGTACCCTTGGCTCCAGGAGGTTTCAGGTCCCAGGTTCCAGGCTCCGAACTCTTCAACCAACCTGAAACCTGAAACCACAAAACCTGAAACTATAAAACCTGAAACCCTTCTGCTGGAGATTGGGACGGAGGAACTCCCCGCCGGCGACCTGGATGACGCGCTGGCGCAACTGCGCGAACTGACCCCGGCCCACCTATCAGAGGCGCGGCTCGATTACGAGAGCCTGCGCGTCCTGGGTACCCCCCGGCGGTTGGCGGTGCTCATTGAGGGACTGGCCCCGCGTCAGCGAGCGGTCGAGGAGGTGGTGAAAGGGCCACCGGTGCACGTAGCCTTCGATGCAGCGGGCCGCCCGACGAAGGCCGCCCAGGGGTTCGCCCGCAAGCATGGTGTAAGTGTGGATGCGCTGGAGGTGCGGGAAATAGATGGCGGCGAGTATGTAGTGGCCATCAGGCGCGAGGAAGGGCGCCCGACTGTTGAGGTGCTGACCACCTTGCTGCCCGACCTGATCGCCGGGTTGCGCTTCAGGAAGAGCATGCGTTGGAACGAGAGTGGCGTTGCCTTCTCCCGGCCCATCCGCCACCTGGTGGCTCTGCTGGGCGATGCGGTTGTGCCCTTCCAATACGCCAGCGTCCTCAGTGGGCGCACCAGCCGGGGCTCCCGACCGGAGGGTTCTCCTGAGTTCGAGATTCCACGGGCGGAGGACTACCTGGAGTTGCTGGCCCGGCACCATATCGTGGCCGACCCCGACGAGCGACGCATGCTCATCGCCGAGCGGGCCGCGCAACTGGCCCAGAGCGTGGGCGGGCGCATCCCCGACGACCCGGCGCTCCTGGGCGAGGTCACCAACCTGGTCGAACAGCCCACCCCCTTCCTAGGCCACTTCGAGGAGAAGTATCTGCGCCTCCCGGCCGAGGTGCTCGTGGCGGTGATGAAAAAGCACCAGCGCTATTTCCCCATCTACCAATCTCCCAACCACCAATCTCCCAACCACCAATCTCCCAACCACCAACCTCCCAACCTGCTTCCCTACTTCATTGCCGTTCGCAACGGGGGCGAGGAACACCTCGACATCGTGCGCCGTGGCAACGAGGAGGTCATCCGCGCTCGCTTCGCCGACGCCGACTTCTTCTACCGCGAGGACACTAAAAAGCCGCTGGAGGAGTTCCTGCCGCGCTTGGCGACGCTCACTTTCCAAGAACAACTGGGCTCGATGCTCGACAAGACCCGCCGGCTGGAACAACTGGTGCCCAAACTGGCTGAGATGCTCGGACTGAACGCGGAGGAAACGGAGACTGCCCTGCGGGCGGCCCACCTCTGCAAGGCCGACCTGGCGACGCAGATGGTCGTCGAGTTCACCAGCCTGCAGGGAGTGATGGGACGAGAATATGCGCTGAAGTCAGGGGAAGCCCCCGCTGTGGCCGAGGCCATCTTTGAGCACTATCTGCCGCGTTTCGCCGATGATGCTCTGCCCCGAACCCGGCCCGGCCTGGTCGTGGGATTGGCCAACCGGCTCGACAGCCTGGTGGGCCTCTTCGCGGTGGGGTTGGCCCCTACCGGCTCAGCCGATCCCTACCACCTGCGGCGGGACGCCCTCGGCCTAGTGCAGAATCTGATCGTCCACCAACTCCCCTTCTCGGTGCGTGAGGGGTTGGCGGCAGCCGCCAGCCTGCTGCCGGTGGAGGTCTCCGAGGATGCATGGGCAGCCGCGCTGGATTTCATCATCGAGCGGCTGCGTGGCATCCTGCGCGAGCAGGGCTTCCGCTACGATGTGGTGGACGCAGTATTGGCAGCGCGGGGGGACGACCCCTTCCGTGCCCATCAGGCCATCGTCCAACTCTCCTGCTGGGTGACCCGCGATGACTGGAACCGGATCCTCGACAACTACGCCCGCTGCGTGCGCATCACCCGCCAGTTCAAAGAGCGCTTTCCGTTGGACCCGGCCCGCTTCGTTCGGCCGGCCGAGGAGGAACTATACGCGGCTTACCAAAAAGCGCGGGCACAAGTCACGCCGCAGAGCACAGTGGACGAGTTCCTCACCGCCTTCGTGCCGCTGGTAGACGTGATTGACAGGTACTTCGCCAGAGAATCGGGGGTGCTGGTGATGGCGGAGGATCGAGCGTTGCGCGAGAATCGGCTGGCGCAACTCCAACACATCGCTGCGCTGGCTGAGGGCATTGTGGATCTGAGCAGGCTGGAGGGATTTTAATGGCGGGTAAGCAAACCGGCCTTACTTGTCCTGTGGTCCGTGTTCCTCAAGGTCTGCTGCGCTGAAACCGTCGGGCAGCAGTTCCGCCAATGTCGTCTCACGGTAGTCGCCGGTAGCGTCGGCGATGAGGATCACGATTTCCCCGCCGAACTCGCGCAGCGTCTGGCGGCAGGCACCGCAGGGAGCAGCGCCGCTCTTGGTCACGACGGCCAGAGCCACAAACTCTCGCTCTCCTTCGGAGACTGCTTTTACCACCGCCACGCGCTCGGCGCAGATACCCAGGGGATACACCGCGTTCTCCACATTGCAGCCGGTGTATACGCGCCCCGATTTTCCCAACAGCGCCGCCCCCACGGTGTAGCCGGAGTAAGGCGCGTAGGCCCGCCCCCGCGCGGCCTGTGCCTGAGCGATCAGCCCCTCGCGGTCAAACTCCTTCATTTATCTGCTTGCTCCCCCACACCTTTGCTCCCTTGCCTTCTGACCCGCGCCGGCACCCCGTAGACCAGTGCGCCATCGGGCACATCGTGGGTCACCACCGCTCCGGCCCCCGTCTTGGCTCCCTTGCCCACCCGCACCGGCGCAACCAGCATTGTGTCGGAGCCGATGAAGGCACCTGCCTCGATCACCGTCTTGTGCTTGCGTACCCCGTCGAAGTTACAGGTGATAGTTCCTGCACCGATGTTCGCTCCGGCTCCGACATCGGCGTCGCCCAGGTAACTGAAGTGGCCCATCTTCGCCCCAGGGCCGAGGGTCGCGTTCTTCATCTCACCGAAGTTCCCCATGTGCGCGCCCTCGCACAGCCGTGCCCCCTTCCGCAGATGGCCGAACGGGCCGATGTCGGAGCCATCTTCCATCACCGCTTGTTCCAACACCGAGGCCAATACCTGGCAGCCGTCGCCAATCCGGCAGTCCACGATGATACTGTTGGGGCCAATAACGCAATTTTTCCCAATTGACGTATTGCCGCGCAGGTGCGTGTTGGGCCATATAGTCGTGTCCCGTCCAATGGTCACGCCGGGCTCGATGTACGTCGTCTGCGGATCCACGATTGTGACGCCGGCCAGCATCCAATGCTCATTGATACGGCGGCGCAATGCCGTTTCTGCCTCCGCCAGGTGCACTCGCGTGTTAATGCCCAGGGCCTCCTCGGCATCTTCAGTGGCCGCAGCCTCAACCCGCAATCCCTCGGCGACTGCCATCCCGATCAAGTCGGTCAGGTAATACTCCCCTTTGGGGAGACTGAGGGGGATGCAGTCTATGTGTGTCCATAGCCAGTCCGCGTTGAAGCAGTATACACCGGCGTTCAGTTCGCGGATCGCCAACTGCTCCGGCGTGGCCACCGCCTCCTCGACCACCTGGACTACAGCGCCGCTTTCATCCCGAATCACACGCCCGAATCCATGCGGATCGTCGCTTATCAGCGTGAGGATGGTGATCGGGCCGGCGTTCTCCCGCTGGCGCTCCACCAGCCGGCGCAGCGTCTCCACGGTCAGGAGCGGCATGTCGGCGTAGGTGACCAGCACCAGGTCGGTCTGACCTTGGAGTACCGCCCGTGCCTGAAGCACGGCGTGGCCTGTGCCCAATTGTTCGGTCTGCTCGACGAAGGTGACACCTTCGCCCACTGTTTCTCGCACCGGTTCGGCTCCGTGCCCCACCACCAGTACCGGTTCAGCATCTGTCAGCGCCCGCGCCGTCTCCACGGCGTATGTCACCAGCGGCCGCCCTGCCAGCGGATGCAACACTTTCGGCAGGCGGGATTTCATACGGGTCCCCTGGCCTGCTGCCAGAATCACGACCGCTAATTCCACGGCTCGTCTCCTCTCTTCTATGCAGGACTCTGGCGATTTTGCTCGTAGTAACGACTTCAGTCGTTCAAAGCGAGATCAGAGCGACCGAAGTCGCCACTACGACCCCCTTATCTTGCGGTTCATCAACTGTCATACCGCAAATGTGGGGGGCTTCAAAATTCGCCGACTCCAGTTCTATACCAAAAGTGGCCGTGGTACGGACCCGCGAGGGGTGTGCCACGGCCACCGAATCACGAACATTCAGTTACCAAGCGAGAGAGTCCGATGGCCCAGGCTGGGGCGGCAGGATTCGAACCTGCGAATCGCGGATCCAAAGTCCGCTGCCTTACCACTTGGCCACGCCCCAGTGAGAAAAGAAGTGGGCCCACCAGGATTCGAACCTGGGACCGACCGGTTATGAGCCGGCTGCTCTAACCGCTGAGCTATGGGCCCAATAATAATAATGAATTTGGAAAGGAACGAACAGGAGCGGGCGACGGGAATCGAACCCGTAACAGCAGATTGGAAGTCTGCGGCAATACCATTTTGCAACGCCCGCAGTCGGGGCGGCCGGACTTGAACCGGCGACCTCTGCGTCCCAAACGCAGCGCGCTTCCATCTGCGCCACGCCCCGGCTGATATAAGTATACCGCCATTGGCTTTTCCCGTCAAGGCTGCTCCTCCCGCGGTTGAAAATCATCCCTTGACGCTCTCCTCCCCTCTGCTATAATACCACTGGTGTAACCACCTACCCCGGAATTGGATGTTCAGGGCTCTCAGCCCTCGTCCCCGAGGGCGTCGCAAGCGAGAGCCCCTTACTTGAGGCGAGCGAAAAGGTGAGATGAGGGAACCATGCTGAAGAGATTGGCCAAGGTCGAAGAACGATACGAGGAACTGATGCGCCTGATGGCCGACCCGTCCGTCGCGCAGGATTATGAGCGCGTGACCCAGTACGCCAAAGAGCGGGCCGAACTTGAAGACATCGTCGTCGCTTATCGAGCCTACAAGGAGACGGCCGAGGAACTGGAGGAGACGAAGACGCTGTTGACCGACGACGCCGACCCCGAACTGCGCGAACTGGCCGAGGCGGAGGTCACACGTCTGCAGGCCCGGATGGACGAACTGGAGGCCCGCCTCCGCCAGTTGCTGCTACCCAAAGACCCACGCGATGCCAAAGACGTGATCGTCGAGATTCGCGCCGGGGCTGGTGGGGATGAGGCCGGTCTTTTCGCCGCAGACCTGTATCGCATGTACACCCGCTATGCCGAGCGGCAGGGTTGGAAGACGGAGTTGCTGAGCGCCCATTCTACCGGCATCGGCGGCTTCAAAGAGGTCGTCTTTGAGGTGAAGGGGCGTGGGGCCTTCTCCCGCCTCAAGTTTGAAAGCGGCGTCCATCGCGTCCAGCGCGTGCCCATCACCGAGTCCTCCGGGCGTATTCATACCTCCACCGCCACCGTGGCCGTCCTGCCGGAGGTGGACGAGGTGGAGATTCACGTTGACCCCAAGGACCTGGAGATCGAGGTCTACGGCTCATCCGGCCCCGGGGGGCAGCACATGCAGAAAAACGCCACCGCCGTCCGGATCATCCATAAACCGACGGGGATGGTCGTCGCCTGCGAAAGCGAGCGCTCGCAGACGCAGAACAAACTGCGGGCGCTATCCATCCTGCGCGCACGTCTCTACGAGCGGGAGCGGCGGAAGCAGGAGGCGGAGGTGGCCGAAGCGCGGCGGGCCCAGGTGGGCACCGGCGAGCGCAGCGAGAAAATCCGTACCTACAATTTCCCCCAGAACCGCGTCACGGACCATCGCATTGGCCTGACCCTTTATCGGCTGCCGGACGTGCTGGACGGCGACCTCGACCCCTTCATTGAGGAACTGGCCGCGCGGGAGCAGGCGGAGCGGTTACAGGTTATGGGAGAGGCGGGTTAGTGGAACAACGTGTAGAACTGCGCCGGTCCGTAACCTGTTGATCCATCGTTACCGGGAGATAGATCCCGAGCGTGTGCTTCTTTACGCGCGGGAGAATCTGGGCGACCTGGAGAT
>QMOC01000167.1 GCA_003648085.1 Chloroflexota bacterium | reverse complement strand
CAACGTCAAGATCGGACCCAGAACGAGCAAGAAAATCAAGTATCGGGTCTTCATCTTTCATTCTCCTTTGTCTTCGGGAGTTCTGCATAAAAGGTCTGCGCCGGAAACACTAAGCGAATTCAAAATGGAACGAATCTATGCTTCAACTCAGGTAACTGCTCAGCCATCCCCAGGCAGAGCGTTGAAACATATTCTTTAGGACGCAGATGAACGCTGACAAACGCTGATTTTTTGATCTTATCTGCGAAAATCTGCGTGAATCTGCGTCCGATTCCGAGTTCGGCGGGGTGGCTGAGTAGTCACCAACTCAGTGTTGGAAAGCCCAAAGAGCCGCCTACCTGCCGTCCGAAACGGCGGGTAGGGCTCTCTTTTTCGGCCGGTAGAGCCGGCCCGCTGCTTGAGAGAGCCCTTGCGGTTCACCAGATTGACCGACTAAGCCGAGCCCAACCCGCCCTACAGCTGGTTCCAGATGTCGGGTAATGAAATTCGCCCATTCACCCATTCGCTCTAGTGTTTTGTGATTCATCGCCAGGCACACAAGCACCCAGCAGTCGTTCCGCATCCTCCAGGTCCAGGCGGGCTCCCAGTTCTTTGAAGACCTGTGCCGCCTGGCGGGCCAGTTCTATCCCTCGCGCTCTCTCGCCCCGCTGCAGCAGCAGGCGGGCCAGTTCCAGGTAGGTGAGCGCGATCTCGTGCCGTTTCCGCGCCTCCTGCGCGATCGTCAGCGCCTGCGCCAGCGTCTCCTCGGCCCGCTCCAACTCCCCCTGCACCCGATGTACCTGGCCCAGCACGCGCCAGGTGCTCCCCTCCTCCAGCCGCATATCGTGGGCCTGGGCGTAGGCCAACGAACGCTCGGCGTAGGTCAGCGCCTCCTCCAACCGCCCCTGTCCCAGCATCACCGTGGCCAGGTGGCGGAAGAGTTCGGGAAGAATTTCCCCTGAGCCGATCTCCTCAAACAGGGTCAGGCTTCGCTTTAGATGCGCCGCTGCCTCATCCCACTCCTCTCCTCGAGCATAGGCCGCGCCCAGGTTGTTGTGCAGCAGGGCCACGCCAAAGAGCATCCCCAACCGCTTGACGATCTCCAGCGCTTTTTGATACTGCTCTTTTGCCGCGTCCAGGTTGCCCTGGATCAGGTAGATCTCGCCCAGGTTGGAGGCGACCCGCGCCTGTCCCTCGGCATAGCCGATCCTGCTCACGATCTCCATCGCCGCCCGGTAATGTTCGGCCGCCAACTCCCAGGCATCCTGGTCGTAATAGGCCATAGCCAGATTGTTGTGGGCCTGGGCCTGGCCCAGCAGGTCGCCTAATTCTTCATATATGAGCAGGCTGCGTTTGCAGTTCTCGACCGCCTCCTCCAGGCGACCCAGCCGGATGAGGATGAGACCCAGCAGGTAGTTCCCCCGCGCCAGTGCCTCCTGCCCCTCCCGCCCCTCGACCTGCCCAGCGATCCCCAGCCCCTGGCGGCACCACTCGACCGCCAGTTCATTCTCCCCACGGCGGTGGTAGACGGCGGCCCCCCCGAACTTCAGGAACGCCTCCTCGACGCGGCCCTTGACGCCGGGCAGGCTCAGACCGCGTTCCAACCAGGAAAGGGCCAGTTGATATTCACCTTTGGGTTCATAAGCCTCCGCCGTCCGGCGGTACAGGGCGGCCAATTTACGGTCCCGCTCCCGCGAGGGCGGCCAGGTATCCACCAGCGCCCGCGCCGCCGCCAGATGTTTCAGCGCCTCGTCGTAGCGGCCCAGGACAGTGAACACTTCGCTCAGTCTTTCGTGGGCCTCCAGCAGTTCGTCGGCCACCGGTTCGTCCAGTTCCGCCGCTGCTTGCAGCGCCCGCTCGAAATGGGCGATGGCAGCCTCATTGGCGTACTCCCGCTGGGCCTTACGACCCGCCGCCAGCGAGTAGGCCAGCGCCTTGCGCCAGGCCCGGCCCCGGAAGAAGTGGTGGGCCAGAAAGCCGAACCGCTCGGCCAGCGCCTCCCCCGCCCGCTCCTCGACGAAGCGTCCCACGCGGCGGTGCAACTCGCGCCGTCGGGCGTAGGGCAGGCTTTCGTAGGCCACCTCCTGCGTCAGCGTGTGCCTGAACATATAGCGCGACTGCGGCGCGGTTACCTCCACCAGCCTCAGCCGGCTCAGCCGCCCCAGCCGCCAGGAGAGCGACCCGTCCAGGTCGTCATAGGGGTAGACGCCGCTCAGCACCGGCAGGCTGAAGACGCGACCGATGACTGAGGCGACCTGGAGCACCCGCCGTTCGGTCTCCTCGAGCCGGTCTATGCGGCTCTGGATGACGCCGTGAATTGTATCCGGCACGCCGGCCTGATCCGGAGCAGCGACCAGCAGCCAACGCCCGTCGTCCCGCCGCAGCACCTGCGCGTCCACCAGCGCCCGTACCATCTCCTCGGCGAAGAAGGGGTTGCCCTGAGCCTTGTGCAGCACCAGCCGCAGCAACTGCTCCGGCGCCTCCCCCTGACCCAGCAGGCCGGTCACCAAGCGGCAGGTATCCTCTTCGGGTAACTCCTCCAGCAGGATTTCGCTCACGTGCCCGAAGGAGTGCCAACGACCGTCGAGATGCTCCCTCGGTCGGTGCAGGAGGAGCAGCAGCACCGGACAGGAGGCGATGTTGCGCACCACATAGTCCAAAAGTTCCAGGGAGGCGGGGTCGGCCCAGTGGAGGTCCTCCAGCATCAGCAGCAAAGGACGGCGACGGGCGTGGTGCTCTATCAGTTCGAGCACGAGGTCGAAGAGCCTCTGCTGCCGCAGCCGGGCGTCCAGCGAGGCCGTCAACTCCGTCTCCTCCGCCTCCAGGTCCAACACCTCCGCGACCAGGGGCTCCCAACTGGTCAGGCCGGCTGCCGCCATCCCGCGCTTCAACTGGCGCAATTGGACCTCCGGCTCTCGGGCGGAGATGCCCAGCAGGAGACGTAGCGGGCCGCCCCAGGGGAGATAGGGGATATCGCCCCCGTAGGAGAGGGAGACGCCGACGGCGACGAGCATGCCGCGCCCGCGCGCCAGTTGTACGACCTCCTGGGCCAGCCGCGTCTTTCCGATGCCGGTCTCGCCACGGATGACCAGCAGGCCTCCCAGCCCCCGGATCACTCGCTCGAGCATCTCCTCGGCCCGCTCCAGTCCAGGCCGGCGGTCCACGATCCGGCCCTCGGCCACTATCGGCTGAGGGGAGAAGGGCGCCAGTCCGAGCACCCGGGAGCAGGATACCGGCTCGCGCTTCCCCTTCACCTGCAAGGGCGGGCAAGACTGGAGGTCGAAGCGCCCCTCCAGGTAACGGGTCGTCTCCTCGGCGACCAGAACCTCCCCGTCGGCGGCGGCGACCATCAGGCGGGCGGCCAGGTTGACCAGGTCGCCCATCACGGTGTACTCCCAACGCCTGGTGGCGCCGACGCTGCCGGCGAAGACGAAGCCGGTGGTGATGCCGATGGCCTGTCGCAGGAGGGGACGTTTCAACCCCGGCATCTCGCCGAGCGCGCTTTCCACCTCCTGTTCCATCTCGTGATTGAGTTCCGTCAGCCTTTCCTGCATCTCCAGCGCGGCCCGCACCGCCCGCTCGGGGTCATCGGCGTGGCTCCTGGGGGCGCCGAAGGTGATGAGGAGATGGGGGCCGCTGGGGCCGGCCCCGACTTTGTGCAGCACCCCCTCATACCGCTCGACCACGTCGCGCACGGTCAGGAAATGGCGGTTGACGATGCGGGTGAGGAGGTCCACGTGCTCTGGACCCAGCGCCTCGATCAGCACATCAATCCCGCGCAGGTCGGTGAAGAGAGTGGTCACCCAGCGATGGTCACTTTCGACTTTGCTCTCTCTAGGGGAGGGAAGCAGTTTGTGCAGCAGGCCGGGGGTCAGATAAGGGGTCAGGGCATCCAATCGAGTCAGCAGCCAGCGCAAGGTCGCGTGGGGCGGTCCGTCCGGTGGCGCGAGGCCCAGGTCGGGATGCTCGACGGCGCCGGAGCGAGGCTCGACGCTGCGCAGTTCAAAGAAGCCCGCCTCCCCGGTCGGAGCGGCGGTGACGGCGGTGCCGGCCAATTGGCGCGTCG
This sequence comes from Chloroflexota bacterium, assembly GCA_003648085.1. Taxonomy (GTDB): domain Bacteria; phylum Chloroflexota; class Anaerolineae; order B4-G1; family B4-G1; genus B30-G15. The sequence continues at coordinate 2,110 of QMOC01000167.1, read as the reverse complement.
CCTGATCTATGAAAATCTGCCCGGCCTGGGCCAGGTGCTCGGCATGGCCCATCGCCGCCAGCGCCGGCCCCATCACCGCGTACTCGGCGTTGTCGGGAGTGCCCAGGCTGGCGAGGAAGACGTCGCCGCTACCCAGCCCGATGGACATGCGGAGCGGGAACTCGCCCAGTGAGGTCGTCACGTGGGCGAACCGCTCCCGCATTGCCCGCTGCATCTCCCAGGCGGCGCAGCAAGCGCGGGCAGCGTGCTCTGCGCCCTGATAGAAACTGAGCGCGGCGTCGCCCGCAAACTTGAGCAGGTCGCCGCCGTAGCGCACGGCAATGCCGTTCACCACTTCGAGAAGGCGGTTGACGATGAGCGTGATCTCCTCGGCCCCCTCCCGGCCGACCCGGCGGGAGAAACGTTCCGTCAGCGGGGTGAAACCGGAGACATCGGCGAACAGCACCGTGCCGAAGCGGAACTCGCCTTGGCCTATCTGTGCCGCCCGCCCGCCGACCAAGACGGCCCGTGGGAGGTAGGTGCCCACGGTCGAAAGCAACGCCTGCAGGTGCGAGACGCAGCGCATGACCTGGTCTGGCGTGAGAGGGGGCTCGATCCGTTCCTGCCAGCCAGGTGGCATGTAACGCCGCAGGCGCTCCAGTTCTCCGGCCGTCAATCGGTCCGACACGACGGATTTCCTCCTTCCGACACCCACTCTGCAGTGGCGTCTCGCACAGCGCGATGCCGGTAATTTTACCGCCTCACCGGAAGGCCATCCGCTTATCCGTTTCGCATCCGCTGCTCCGGCAAACAAGTACATAAATAATAAACTATCTTTTGGTAAAGAGCAAGTATTCATTCCGAGTTGGAGGCTGTGAAGACCTGTTACAGCCTATGGGATAACTGCCCGTGGCCTGAATCCATCCACCGGCGTAGTGACACCGCCAACGGGTTCGACGGGTCCTCCACCCTCCGCGACCGCGACCTCTCAGCCATCCCCAGGCAGAGCGTTGAAACATATTCTTTAGGACGCAGATGAACGCTGATAAACGCTGATTTCTTGATCTTATCTGCGAAAATCTGCGTGAATCTGCGTCCGATTCTGAATTCGACGACCAGCCCTGCAGGGGCTTCGTTTCTGAGCCGGAGGCTTGAGCAGAGCGGAGCCTCCGGCGCTACACTGCCTCGTCGGCCAGTGCAGCGGATGGACAGCGGATAAACGGATGGGCGGTGATCCCGGAGATCTCAGTGCCGGTTTGGTAAAGAGCAAGCCCCGCCCGGAGCAAACCTCCGGGCTAGGAGAGCGAAGCCCCTGCGGGGCTTCGCTCTCTCAGCGCGGGGCCTTCAGCCCCGCGCCTCAGCCCCGCGCGACTTCGGCCCCGCCATCCCCCGTTCATCCACGGGCATTGCCCTTTCGGACAAACGCGACGGCGAGCGCGGTCAGCGCCATCAACGCCACCAGCAGATAGGCGGGCCGGAGACCGCCGGGCTGGGGCAGCGTGAACCCGCCCACCGGCTGCGCCTGACCCACCCCTACCGTCCGCTCCACCGTCGCGGTGTACCCGCAGGTATCCGTCACCACCAGCGTCACCGTGTAGACGCCGGTCGCGGTATAAACGTGGCTCACCGTCGCCCCACTGCCCGTGCCGCCGTCGCCGAAGTCCCAGCCCCGGCCCACGATGGGGCCGCCGTTCGTCGTCGTGGCATCGTCGAAGTCCACCGGCTCGTTCACGACCGGCGACGCCGGGGTGTAGTCAAAGTCGGCGTTGATGGTCGGCGCGTTCAGGTGCGTCGTCAGCGGCGCACCCCAGGTCGAGGATACCCTCTGCGTGCTGGTGACGACGCGATAGAGGGTGTTGGTGAGCGTGGTTTGGCAGGTGGTGACGACGAAACTGACCTGGGCCGAGCCACCGTTGGCCGCGAGGTATGTCACCGTCCAACTGACCACGCCGTTGGCGTAACCGCCGCCGGAGAGGTAATGGGCCCCGACCGGCACCGCATCGGTGATGACCACGTTGGTGCCGACGCCGTTGCCGGTGTTCGTCACCGTGAGTTTGTAGGTCAGCGGCGCACCGACGATGGGGTTGGCCGACGCCTGTTTAGTGATGGTGAAGGCCGGCCTTTCCGGCGT
>QMOC01000166.1 GCA_003648085.1 Chloroflexota bacterium | reverse complement strand
GGTGTGGGGGTACCGGGTGTAGGGGTGGCCGTCGGGGTCTCCTCACTCGTGACGGTGATGCTCCCGCCCTGAGTACCGGCGCTGAAGGGCTGACCATCACGATCGGACAGGATGACGTTGGCGAAGTCAATGGCGGAAGTCCCGGCCGCTTTCCCCTGGAAGGTAACTATGGCCAATACACCACTGCCGCTTACCGGATCGTGGGGTGGCATTTGAGCGATGGCGAAATCAATCTTCCCGGCGGCCTGATCAACCGCATTCTGCGCCGTGAAGTCAGGGCTCAGGAGCGGACCGGGCTCGATCTGCACACCGGCCGTGCCCGGATCGGCATCTATCACCTCCAGCAACGCCGGGTCGAAGGTCAAGTGCACTTCAGCACCGTACAGGTCGGTCACATTTTCGACGCGGATGTTCACCGTCGTCATGGCACCCACGGTTATCTCGCTGCTCGGTGGGTCAACGACCACCATTGTACCCTGGGCCAGCCCGTAGCCAACAGGGACGGAGAGCAGCAGAGCCACCAATAAAGCCAGGCCAATCCGGCAGTGCGGCAACGTTGGAAATTGCTTTTTCATCGTTCCTCCCCTCTCTCTAATAGTGGGTCAGTCAGCGCGTCTTGACGGTGCGCCACATAACCACAACAAAACCGGCTGCGACGGCGGCCGCAACCAGCCCAATCAATGCCCAGACCGCCGGAGACGGGCCAGGGCGTCTGATAACGACCACGCCGGAATCGGTTTCGATTGCAATGGGCTGACCCTGCACATCGCTCAAAAGGGCACTACGGATAGCGACGAGGGTTTCCCCCTCGGCCAGGGCCCGGAAGGTGATATGAGCCAGCACGCCACTACCGCTGACCGCCTTATCCAGCGGCATACAAGCGATAGCGTAGTCCACTGTACCGGTAGCAGGATCGGCAATGTTCCGCACGACGAAGTCAGGGCTCAGAAAGTCCCCATGGGCGATCTGGGCCCCCTCTGCTGAGGGGTCTGTATCCACCACCTCGAGTAATATCGGGTCGAAGGTCAGGTATACCTCGGCCCCGGCCAATTGAATGACGTTTTCCACGCGGATGTCCAGTGTTCCCACGTCGCCCGGAGCCAGGTTCAGCATTGTCGGCTCGAGCCATATTCTCGCCTCCTGAGCAGCCGTGGATCCAGCAACCTGGACGATGAGACCCCAGCAGAGGAGCAGTACTAACGCAGGACGATGGAGTTTCAAGCGCAATTGCTGCATAGACCGAAGTTCCCGATGATCTGAACCAGGTTGAGAAGCGTCACTACCCCTCTTGGCAGCCACATTGTAGCCTGGCAGCAACCGGTTGTCAAGTCAGAGAGAGATGCTATTGTAGAACCCAGGGGGTCGGGCCGCAGCGGGTGAAATTACCAGCCGCGATAGTCAAATCGAGGATATTGATCATCCCATCGTCGTTGATGTCCTCCGGGGTACTGGCAGGCAGTCCGGTCCGGCCGAACTTGCCGATGATGGATACTACGTCGAGGATATTGATGCAATTGTCGGCATTGACGTCGCCTCCCACCAGCGTCGTCGGGCCGATGTCCACGGTGGTACCCACGATGTGAACCGAATCTTTTTGTGACTGAAGATAGCCGGGGTAACTGGCATTGATGGTATAAGTATTACCCATCGGGACTATCAGACTGAAACCACCATCGGCGGTTGTCGTGGCCGTGGCCACCACTCTGTCGCCCGCTGCAGTGGTGGTAATATCTGTGCCCGTGTGACCGGTTTGTGTCCCCTGGCGCTGCACAACGCCCTCGATCGCGCCGGTATCCGTCACGATAATGGTGGGCACGGAAGTGCTATTTATGGGAATGGGCTCTCCGGCGGGATCGGAGAGGACGGAGCCGGGCGGGACGCCAGGCGGCACGACCGCGATGCCAATGGCCGGCGAACCGGTCGCGAGCCCAGCCCAGGTAATAGTAGCCACTGTCTCCGTCCTATTGGTCACCGGTCCGCTCCCGCTGGTGTGGCCGACAGCCACGTGAACACAGGCACCGGCAGTGGTACACTCAAGCGGAGCAGAAGAGGGCATCGCGCCAATGATGACTTCGTTGGCCTCGATCGTCAAATCCCCATCAAAGAAGCCGTTCTTGATCTCGACCTGAGTGCCATTGGCCGGATTGCCGTCAAAGTCACTTACGGTCACGACGCTTGAATCAAAGGGCAGCCAGATTTCGACGCTCATCACTCCAACCTGGGGGGAGGCACTGTTGGTGATGGAGACCTGGAGATCGGTGATGAAGGTACCGCCAACGACAGGGGCTCCGGAAAGAACATCCGTCACAATGATAGAGGTATAAGTATTGGGAGATTGGGCTCCCACGGAAAGGGGCATCAGGGTTGCAATGATGACGAGTATGATTAGGCTCATTTTCGGTGCAAAACGCGACGGAGGACCCGATTTATCGGGGCTTGCCCGGCTGAAGCCGGGCCTCCAACCCCCTTTTGCACCGAGGACTAGGCTCAGGCCATGAATCTTCATTTGTACATCCCCTCCTCATTTGTAAAGTGCCCAGAACAAGGTGTCGCAGGTGACGCTTCAATATTATAACATAGATTTTCAGATAAGTGGAGAGGCACTTTCGTAATTCTTCGCCCGGCGACTGAAGTCGCGGGCTACGCGCAGTCAAGTTGGCCTGCGCCGACTTCATAACCGACGCAGGTCGGTTTCGCCGTGGGTAGCACACTGCGGTTTCCATCGCCGTGCATCCCCACAGGCAAAGGCTATGAGCGTCGGATTATCGCAGCGGGAATTTGACAACCCCTCACCTGCGTGTTATACTCTTCGCCGTGGGCCGTTAGCTCAGCCCGGCAGAGCAGGGGCCTTTTAAGCCCAGGGTCGCAGGTTCGAATCCTGCACGGCCCACTTCACGCAATCGGCCCAACCGGGCCGATTAGCGTATTTGAGGTGATGCGGTGATTTTACCGATGTGGGCGTTCTGGGTCGCGCTGGCGACGATGATTGTCGGGTTGATCGGCGTCATCCTGCCGGTCGTCCCCGGCGTCGGCTTCATCTGGCTTGTGGTGCTGGTCTATGCCGTCGCCGAGCACTTCGCCACTATTGATCCCATCACCTTCGCCGTCCTCACCGTCCTCGGCGCGATCGGCTTCACCGCCGACCTGTGGATGTCCCAGGTGGGGGCCAAAGTCGGCGGGGCCTCTGTTTGGTCGCTGCTGGCCGGACTGGTGTTGGGGGCGATTGGGGCCATCGTCGGTCTGGTCTTCCTGGGGATCGGTGCGGTGCCCGGTGCCATCGTCGGTGCCATCGCCGGTGTGATCCTGGCGGAGTGGTACAGGCGCAAGGACTGGCGCGAGGCGTTCAAAGCCGGCGGTGGGTGGCTGGTCGGTTGCACCCTCTCCGGTGGCGTGCAGTTCCTCGTCGCCATCCTGATGATCCTCATCTTCATCTGGCAGGCGCTGAAGGGATAGGCCAATGGCGCGACGATCTTCCCGCCGGCGCAGCCGAAGACTGCTCACCACTCGTGCGCCGCGGAAGGGCACGCTGATCATCGCTTCTATCTTCTACATTGTCGGTCTTTTCGGCGTGCTTGGCTTTTTCCCCATCCCGGAGCCCTACGCCACCGCTGCGCTGGCCATCGCCGGCGGTCTGCTCATTCTCGGCGCGTTCCTGCGGGATCTATAACGCGGTGGGCATTTGTTTACCGCCTCAAGGGGTGACTCACTGAGCCGCCCCTAGCCGTGCTGCTCTCAAAGCCCACTTGACACCTTTTCTCCACTAGGCTATCATACCTCCCACGATGTTCGAACAACTCAGTCTATTCGGCGGCTCGACCTTTTCCGAGCCTTACACCGTCAGCCAACTTACCGGCTACATCCGCCGTCTCATCGAGGACGACCCCGAACTGAGCGATGTGTGGGTCGAGGGGGAGGTCTCCAACTTCAGCCGCGCCTCCTCCGGCCACTGCTACTTCACACTGAAGGATGCAGGCTCCCAGATCGGCTGCGTGATGTGGCGCAGTGTCGCCAAAGTGCAGGATTACCTGCCTGTGGGTGGTGACCTGGTGCTGGCCCACGGGCGGGTGGGCGTCTACGAGGCCGGTGGCCGCTACCAACTCTATGTGGATCAACTCCGGCCGGCCGGCGTGGGCGATCTCTACCGGCAGTTCGAACTGCTCAAGGCGCGCTTGGAGGCCGAGGGGCTGTTCGCCCCGGAGCGCAAGCGGCCATTGCCCCGTTTCCCCCGCCGCATCGGCGTCGTCACCTCTCCGTCCGCCGCTGCGCTGCGCGACATCCTCAACGTCCTGGGCCGCCGCTATCCGCTGGCGGAGGTGCTCCTCGCGCCCACGCCGGTGCAGGGAGACGATGCTCCCCCGCAGATCGTCGCCGCCATTGAGGCCCTCAACGGACGCGACGATGTAGACATCATCATCGTCGCCCGTGGCGGCGGCAGCCTGGAGGAACTGTGGGCCTTCAACGACGAGCGGGTGGCCCGCGCCGTCGCTGCCTCCCGCATTCCGGTCATCTGCGGCGTGGGGCACGAGACCGACTTCAGCCTGGCCGACTTCGCCGCCGACGTGCGTGCCCCCACCCCCTCCGCCGCCGCCGAGTTGGTCGCCCCCGATCGGGCGGAACTGCGCGCGCAGGTGGCGGGACTGGCGGCGGCGCTGGTGACAGCGCTGCAAGGGGTCGTCGAGGAGCGGCGCTGGAGGCTGGCCGAGCAGACGCGGGCACTGAAGCACCTCTCCCCCGCCGTCCAACTGGCCCAGGCCCGCCAGCGTGTGGACGACCTGCTGGGCCGCGCCGAGGCGGCGGTGCGCCACAGCCTGACCCTGCGCCGCGAACGGCTGGGAGGGCTGACCGGGCGGCTGGCCGGAGTCAGCCCGCTGGGGACGCTGGAGCGAGGGTACGCCATCGTGTGCCATCGGGAGACGGGAGCAGTGGTGCGCTCGGTGGCCCAGGTCGCGTCGGGGGATGCGCTCGACGTCCGCGTCGCCGATGGGGAGTTTGAGGCGACAGCGAGTCAGAAGCGGCCTGGGCTCGGGTTGGAAAGGAGGAAACCATGACACAGACACTGCTTGACCAGCGTGCCGTGCGCAAGAAGTGAGGCACCTACGCGATAGATGAAATCGTGGCGCAGACGCTGCGCATCTTCGGCGAGGGGATGAAGGTTTGTGTCGAGATCGCGCTGATGGCTGCCGATGCTGGGTTGGTGCGGGTGGGGGAGCCCTGCATTGCCATCGCCGGCACAGGTCGTGGGGCCGACACCGCCGTCGTCCTCGCCCCGGCTCACGTGCAGCAGTTCTTCGACCTGCGCGTGATGGAGGTGCTGGCCAAACCACGGCTAGGCTAAAGTTCAAAGGGCTCCAAACCTACGCTGACCCGCAGAGCCTTGTCCACCTGCTCCATCAAGCCATCGGGTAACCTACCTATTAACTGGCGCAGCCGTGACTTGTCTACTGTATAGATGTGTCCCAGGTTCACCACCGACTCGCGGGGAAGCCCGCTATCCGCGGGTGAGACCTGTACGCAAACCGGCAGGCGCGCGGCCTTGAGATTGCTGGTGATGGCCGCAACAATAGTCAGCCGGCTCACCCGGTTGCCTACATCGTTTTGGATGATCAATGCCGGATGAGGCCCGCGCATCTCGCTTCCTTTCGCAGGGCTGAAGTCAAGGTAATAGATTTCGCCTCGGCGTGGTACTCTCATGGCCCGGCCTCCTCGTATGGCGGCAGGGTCTCGGCGGCCACCGCCAGGAAGTCCTCCGCCAGAGCGCGGTCGTCCTCTTCAATGGCGGCGTACAACGCACGGGCCTCGGCCAGCACGCGGGGAGAAACCTCCTCCGCCAGTGCTCGCTCCAGACTCCGGCGCACAAACTCGCTACGCGATTGGCCCTTGCGACGGGCGGCGGCATCCACCCGCTCCAGCAAGGGACGAGGTAGACTGATGCCAATCTTGATTACACCCATCTGTCACACCTCCTTCATACCACATTATATCAAGTGTGACCATAAAGTCAATCAGCAAGGAGAACGATGAGCGAGATTAAGAACCTAACCTTCGAGCAGGCCTTCGCCGAACTGGAGGAGACCGTCCACAAACTGGAGGCGGGCGGACTGACGCTGGAGGAGAGCCTGGCCCTCTTTGAACGCGGACAGGCGCTGGCTACTCACTGCAGCACG
>QMOC01000165.1 GCA_003648085.1 Chloroflexota bacterium | reverse complement strand
CTCTCAGAGGAAAAGGCGACCAGAGCACTGATGGAGAGACTCCAGGAGATCGAGGACCAGGCTCTGCTGCAAGGATTGGTGATGGAGGCAGTGCAGGCTGAAAGCCTGGAGGCGTTCTGGGCTTCACTGGATGGGAGGACAGCCCAGGTCCAGGGAAAGATTGAATGAAGCCACCCCAAACACACGTCGGTGATAGAGTGTGGTCCAATGTCTCGAAAGTGTGTGATGTCTCGGCGATATTTTCGCTCCACACTTAAATGGCTGACCCCCGGCATGGGCGTCAAACGCTGGCTGCTGCTTCTGGCCTGCGGCATCGCACTCCTAAGCCTGGGCTTCAGTTTCTTGCTCCGACAACTCTACCCCTTGCCGAGCATCTTCTACTACCTGACCTTCCAGTTCATCCCACGCGGTCTGCGGGCCGGGCTTTTCGGATTGGCTGGCATAGTAGCAGTGGTGATCGCGCTGCTGCGCCTCAACCGGACGCTGCTAGAGCCCTTTGTAGAAGCCGACCCGGAGGTAGTGGTCAACGCCATATACCGCTATCGCCAACGGGAGCGTGGTCCCAAAGTCGTCGCTATCGGTGGAGGGCACGGCCTTTCCGTCCTTCTGCGCGGCCTCAAACAGTACACCTCCAACATCACTGCTGTCGTCACCGTTGCCGACGACGGGGGCAGTTCGGGGCGACTGCGGCGCGAACTAGGTGTGCTGCCGCCGGGCGACTTCCGCAACTGCATTGCCGCGCTGGCCAACGATGAGGCATTGACGACCCAGTTGTTTCAGTACCGCTTCGGCAACGGCACCGGGCTTAATGGCCACAGTTTCGGTAACCTCTTCATCACCGCGATGGCCGAGGTGAGCGGTAGTTTTGAACGGGCGATTCTGGAATCAGGGCGGGTGCTGGCGGTTCAGGGACGTGTGCTGCCCAGCACGCTGCAGGATGTGACGCTGATGGCCGACTTGCGGGACGAAGCCAACGGCCTCAGTCGAGTGAGCGGCGAATCGCGCATCCCACAGTCCGGTGGGGCCATCGAGCGGGTCTACCTGAAGCCCGACAACGTCTCGGCTTACCCCGACGCGGTGCGGGCATTGCTGGAAGCAGACCTGATCGTGGCCGGTCCCGGCAGCCTCTATACCAGCGTCCTCCCCAACCTGCTCGTGCCGGACGTGGCACGGGCAGTCGCGGCCAGCCGGGCGCTCAAGGTCTACGTCTGCAACGTCGCCACCCAGCGCGGCGAGACGGAGGGGTACAGTGTGGGCGATCACGTCGCGGCGCTGGAGGCACACGTGGGGGCCGGCCTCTTCCCGGTAGTGCTGGCCAACGACAATCTGGACGTAGACTTCGACCCGCCTCTGGGGGTGGAGTTAGTGCCGGTGGATTTCCCACCCGATGCAGGATACAGGGTGATCACCGCCGATCTGATTGACCCCACCCATCCCTGGCGACACGACGGCCACAAACTGGCGCAAGCGCTGCTACGCCTGTTGTGACAACAACCATACATCCCAAACATAAGTATAGATAAGAAAGGAGCAGAGCAATGACAGTCAAAGTCGGTATTAACGGTTTCGGCCGCATCGGCCGGCAGGTACTTAAGGCGATAAGGGAGAACTATGGCGATGAATTCGATGTCGTCGCCGTCAACGATCTCTTCCCGCCTGAGACCAATGCCCATCTGTTCAAGTATGATTCTAACTTCGGCATCTATCCCGGTACGGTCGAGGTGCTCGGAGGAGACATCATCGTGGACGGTGACCGCATCAAGGTCTTCGCTGAGCGCGACCCGGCGAAACTGCCCTGGGGCGACCTGGGTGTGGAGATCGTGATCGAATCCACCGGCGTCTTCCGTGATGGGAGGAAAGCGGCCGCGCACATTGACCCGGCGGGGGCGAAGAAGGTCATCATCAGCGCCCCGGCCAAGCCGCCTGACAGTGTTGACCTGACCATCGTACTGGGCGTGAACGACGAGAAGTACGACCCGTCGAAACACGACGTCCTCTCGATGGGCTCGTGCACCACTAACTGCCTGGCACCCGTCTCCAAGGTGCTGAACGACAACTTCGGGATCGTCAAAGGTGTGATGACCACCATCCACTCCTACACCAACGACCAGCGCATCCTGGACCTGGCTCACAAAGACCTGCGGCGGGCACGGGCTGCTGCCCTCAACATGATCCCCACCACCACCGGCGCGGCCAAGGCGATCGGCCTGGTGTTGCCCGAACTGGACGGTAAATTGAACGGCATGGCTCTGCGAGTCCCCACGCCGACCGTCTCCATCGTTGACCTGGTGGTGCTGTTGGAGAAACCGACCAGCGTCGAGGCGATCAACGCGGCGATGAAGGCTGCCGCCGAAGGGCCGATGAAGGGCATCCTGGGTTACTCCGAGGAGCCGCTGGTCAGCATGGACTTCAAAGGCGATGACCGCTCGGCCATCTTCGACGCCCCCAGCACAATGGGCATAGGCGATAATTTCTTCAAGGTACTCGCCTGGTACGACAACGAATGGGCCTTCTCGGTCCGCATGGCCGACCTGGTGAAGTTCATGGCGGACAAGGGGCTGTAGCGGAGAAGCAGGGATCAGGATGCAAGATGCAGGATGCAGGAGCGTCCTGATCCCTGACTGCTTTCCAAGGCAGTGGAATGGGTGATGGCAGTTCGGGGTGAAGGGACGTGGCCGGCGGTGCACATTGACGGCACCGAACTACGGGCCACGAGCGAGGTGCATTACCGCAAACTGCTGGCCTTGCAGCGCTTCATGGAAACGCTGCTGAACAGCCCGGCGCGGAATCAAATTGCCAAGGTCGTGCTCTTCGGCAGTGTCGCCCGGGGTGATCCAGAGCCGGATAGCGACGTGGATGTGCTCATCTTCGGTACTCGCAATCTGGAAGCGATCCGAGAGATGTGTTACAACGCCTGGCTTGCTGCACCTGCACCCCACAGCGTTGAGGCTATCGTTGCCCCCTTCAGCCATCTGTTCATACCCGATTCCTACTTCATCTACTCGACCTTGCGTCACGGCAAGGAGATTTATGCTATGAATGAAGCCGAACTTGTCCAGCGGGCCGCCGATAACTATTACTGGCTGGCCCACGAGTATCTGGCGGGGGCTGAGGACAGCCTGAAATTGGGACATCCCCGCGTGGCGGTTGACAGCGCCTACAACGCAGCCGAACTATGCGCCAAAGCCTTTCTACTGCTGAGCGAAGTCGAGCGTATGCCCACCCGACACGGAGCCACCATCCGCCTGTTCAGTGACCTTTTTCTAAAGACCGAGCGGCTTCCCCCTCGCCTGGGAAGGCGGCTCAACCAAGCCCTGGAGAACCGAAACAGGGCACGCTACAAGTACGAGACTGAGGTATCCGAAGCGATGGCAGAAGAGACAATCGCTCTGGCGCGTGAGTTGCTGGAGCATCTCAAAGCGCATCTTACTCAGCAGCAAGAGGAGACAGATGAACAAGAAAACTATCCGTGATGTGGACGTGCGCGGCAAGCGCGTCCTAGTGCGCGTTGACTTTAATGTGCCGCTCAAGGAGGGAACCGTAGCAGATGATATGCGTATTCGGGCAGCACTACCCACGATCCAGTATCTCCTGGATCACGAGGCTGCTGTCATTCTTATGTCTCATCTGGGCCGACCGAAAGGGAAGGTCGTGTCGGAGTTGAGGATGGATCCGGTGGCGGAACGACTTGCGGAACTGCTGGGCCGCCCGGTGAAGAAACTCGACGACTGCGTTGGCCCGGAGGTCGAGGCAGCGGTCGAAGCGATGCGGCCCGGCGATGTCATCCTGCTGGAGAACACCCGCTTTCATCCGGAGGAGCGGGCCAACGATCCCGAATTCGCCAGACAACTGGCCGGCCTAGCCGAGATTTTCGTCAACGATGCCTTCGGTTCGGCGCACCGGGCCCATGCCTCGACCGAGGGAGTGACGCACTACCTACCGGCCGTGGCCGGCTTCCTGATGGAGAAAGAACTGGAATTCTTGGGCCGGGCGACCGAGAACCCGGAGCATCCCTACGTTGCTATCCTGGGCGGGGCCAAAATCTCCGATAAGATCGGCGTCATCGAGAACCTGCTGACGAAGTGCGACCGGCTGCTCATCGGTGGTGGGATGGCAAACACCTTCTTCAAGGCAATGGGCTTCGAGGTGGGCGATAGCCTAGTTGAAGATGAGGCCGTGGAGACAGCAGGGGCGTTAATCAAGCAGGCAGGGGGTGTACTGGTATTGCCTGTGGACGTGGTCATCGCCGACGCTTTCGACAACGAGGCCAACACGCGGGTCGTGGCTCCCAACGAGGTCACCCCCGGCTGGCGCATCCTCGACATCGGCCCCAAGACGGTGTCCACGTTCGAGTCGGCGCTGGGCGGGGCTAAGACGGTGGTCTGGAACGGGCCGATGGGTGTGTTTGAGATGCCCAACTTCGCGCAAGGCACCTTCGCCGTGGCGCGGCTCCTCGCTCACCTGGACGCGGTGACGATCATCGGCGGTGGCGATTCGGCGGCGGCGGTACGCCAAGCAGGTGTGGCGGATAAGATGACGCACGTCTCCACCGGTGGCGGGGCCAGCCTAGAGTTCCTCGAGGGGAAAGTCCTGCCGGGCGTGGCGGTGCTGGAGGACAAGTAGGAGATACGATGCGTAAACCCTTCATCGCCGGTAACTGGAAGATGCACAAGACCATTGAGGAGGCGGTCGCGCTGGCACAGGAACTGCGGGCCGCGCTGGAGGATGTGGAGGGCTGCGATGTAGCCATCTGTCCCCCCTTCCCTGCGCTGGCCGCCGTGCACGAGGCCCTGGCCGGATCGGCCATCGGACTGGGTGCACAGAACATGCACTGGGAGAAGCAGGGGGCCTTCACCGGCGAGGTGAGCCCACCGATGTTGCAGGGGCTGTGCGATTACGTCATCATCGGCCATTCGGAGCGCCGCACCCTCTTCGGCGAGAGCGACGAGATGGTGAACAAGAAACTGCACGCCGCGCTGGCCCACGGCCTCAAGCCCATCGTATGCGTGGGAGAGAACCTGGAGCAGAACCGGGCCGGGGAGACGGAGGAGTTCGTCGGCGGTCAGGTGCGCGCCGCCTTCGCAGGCATCACAGCGGAGCAGGCCCGTACCGTGACCGTGGCCTACGAACCCATCTGGGCCATCGGCACGGGCGTGCCGGCCACCGGTGAGGGGGCCAATGCCATCATCGGGGGAACGGTGCGCGGGACGCTGGCCGCGTTGTACGGCAACGATGTGGCCCAGGCAGTGCGTATCCAGTACGGTGGCAGTGTTAAGCCGGGCAATATCGCCGAATTTATGTCGCAGCCCGAGATTGACGGGGCGCTGGTAGGCGGGGCCAGTCTGCGGGCAGCCGATTTCGCCGCCATTGTGCGGAACGGGCTGGAGGCCAAAAGCCAATAGCACTATCCTCTCTCGATGAACTGGACACCTCTCCTCCAGTTGGCGGTGACACTGGTGCTCTTGTTGCTCGTCGAGCGTTGGATTCATCGCCACCTGCAAGGAGTGATGCTCCTGCTCACGGGCGACCGTGAGGTCGCGGTGATGCTGTATGCGCTACCGCTGCTCCCAGGCATACTCCTCCACGAGTTGAGCCACGCGCTGGCGGCGATCTTGCTGGGAGTGCGGGTGGGGCGTATCTCTATCCGCCCCAAACGGACGGGGCAGCGCGTCCAGTTAGGCTTCGTCCCAGTTGAGAAGACCGACGCTGTGAGGGCCAGCCTGATTGGGCTGGCCCCCCTGCTGACCGGACCTACCGCTATTCTGCTGATCGGACACAGGGTCCTCGGTCTCGATGCGGTCGGTGCAGCACTTGTCGCTGGAGACTGGCCCGGCCTGGTGGCAGAACTGGTGGGGATGCTGAAAGCGCCCGACGTCTGGATCTGGGCTTACCTCATCTTCGCCGTGAGCAACACGATGTTGCCCAGCCGGGCCGACCGGCAGGCATGGACACCTGTGCTCCTCTTCCTGTTCCTGATGGGAGTGCTGGTCTGGGTGGTGGGGCCCGGGCCGGTGATCGTTGAGGGACTGGCTGAACCTATCAGCAGGGCCTTGCGCTGGCTGACGACGATGTGCGCTTTCACAATAGCGGTTGACCTGCCGTTTCTGCTGCTGATCGCGCTGGTGGAGAGGCTGCTGGAACGGCTGAAGGGCGTGCGGGTGGAGTATTGACGAAGCCGAAAATTACTCCGAGTCTGGCTAAAATTCGTGGGGAGAAAAGGCCGGAGGCCCCGCTTCAGCGGG
>QMOC01000164.1 GCA_003648085.1 Chloroflexota bacterium | reverse complement strand
GACGTCCAGACGACGAGCGTGGGGGTGGGGCCGCCGGGAGCCGTGTGCCCGCGCAGCAGGTACAGCGCCCACAGGCCGCACACCGTCAACGCCAGCAGCAGTACGGCGAAACCCAGGAGCCAGACAGGGGCGGAGAGAGTCTCCCTCCCCCACTCTCTCCCCCTCATTGGAGGAACTGCTTGACCGTAGTTGGGCTCCATCCGCCGGCTAGGGATCGTCTCATCCGTCCAATTGTCGCCGCCCTTTCGTCTGTTCACTGTGTTACCTCTCACCTCAAACTGCCTCTACGAACAGCCTCGGCAGCCGGTCAAATCCCGGTGAGGTCATCGCCCGAGGGTTGGCCTGCCGCACCAAGCGGATTGCCTCGTCGCAAGACAGGCCCCGATGCCGGATCAGGTAGGCGGCCAGCACGGCTCCGGTTCGATCCTTCCCCATCCGACAGTGGACCAGCGTGGGCCGGCCCGCCGCCACCTCGGCGGCAATAAGGTCCACCACCGGCAGTATCAATCGCGCCAGCCGGCGCCGCAGTGGGGGGAGAAAGGCCATCCCTCCAATCAGAGGAGCCTGATAGTGGCGGAAGCCCGCAGCCCGAATCGCCACACCATCCACTTTCACCAGAGAGACGATGGTGCGGAAGCCCCTGGCCCACAGTTCTGCCAGGTCCCAAGGGGCTCTCCCCGGCCCGGGGCGTCCTGCCAGCAAGCCCGGTACCACCCAGTATACCATATTCACGGGCAGACCTCCGGCGAGACGTCGTCCACGTACATAGCCGCCGTACCGTCGTCGTCATTGTTCATCACACTACTCCTTTAACACCAGAGGCAGGAATAGGGTGTTGTCAAGGGCCACGAAACTGAAACTCACCTCGGCGGGCGTCGTATCGGAGATGCCATCCTCATCCCATGCGCGCGCCTGAGCCGTGTAACTGCCGACCTCGACCGTGAGCGGCATCGTGAAGGACCACAATGTCTTCCCGGCGGCGGTGTGCCACTGCGTTTCCCCCCAGCCTGTCCCGTCCCAGTACAGCCCATCGGAATCACGGCGCAGCGAGACCTCCACCCGCTGCACTCCCGCGACGGCCGAGGCCAGCCCACTGAAAGAAGGCACCCCATCCCAATAAATGTTGCCGTCCCCTGGCGTCGTGATCACCGTCTCCGGCTCCTGCACCACGCATTCGTCCAAGAAATCCATCACCCGCGCCATCACGTCAGCCCGCGCTTCGGGCCGAATCGTCTCGAAGGGGAAGCCGAAGTTGACCAGCCGCCGGCAGCCATCGGCGTACTGGACTGCGGCTACGCCCCCTGCGCCACCCTGGTAGACCAGCGCAGCGGTGCTGCCGTTGAATGGGGTGAGTTGATCCGGGTAATCGGCGTCGTACTCCCCCGGCGCGTCGAAGCGGAAACTGCTCAACCCATCGAAGATGCTCCCCGCCACCGGCGCGACCTCATAGGTGTCAGCGTCATCGCTGGCGTAGTCGGCCCGCAGATAAGTGTTGTAAAAGTCGGGGTCGGCTCCCAGGTAATCCAGGTGCCAGCCCACTTCCGTGCCGCTCAGGAACAGCGCCCCGCCACCATCGAGGAATGCCCTCACCAATGCCCGCTCCGTCGCATCCAGCGTCTCATCGGGAGCCGATTCTTCCCCCAGGATCCAGTCCACCAGCGCGTAGTTGCCCAGGCTGATCTGCCCGTCCCGCACCGCCTCGTTGGCGGCGCTGTCGAAAGCGTAACTGATGACGCTTCCATGTTGGATCACGTAGTCGTAACTGTTCATCCGATCGAGGAACATACGCATGTTGTGTCCCTCGACCGGATCATAGTCGGGCACCAGCATCGTGCGGTTGAGGCGGTCGAAGCCGTTGACGAGAAGCACGGCGGCCTCACCGCCCACGCGAGCGGCCAGCGTCTCGCTAGGGAAGGATTCGCCCCCATCGTTGGTCGCGCTGACGCGCACGAAGAGGAGTTGACCGGGGGCGAGGCCCGTGAGCGTGTAGACCGTGCCCGCCACAGGGATGCCATTCGACCAGCCCAACCCGTCGGTGCTGGTGTAGACCCGATAGCCGGTGGCCGCGTCTCCGGCCAGCCCGATGGTGTCGGTGGGGGAGGGCCGCCAAGAGACCCGAACCTGTCCCCCGCCCACGTTCTGTACCATCAGATGAGTGGGTGGCTCCGGGAGCAGCGTCAGATCCACGCCATCCCGCTGCTCGAAGTACTTGACGATGCCTTGATAGATAGCGCGAGCGGCCAGTTGGTTGAAGTGCGGCTCCTTGAGCGCATCGGTGTCATCTGGGTGGTCGTGATAGGCCACTTCGATCAGCACGCCGGGTATGCGCACCGTCGGGTCGTCGTCCCACAACTCCCGCAGTTCGCCCAGGTTCATGCTGCGCATACCCCGATCTACCCAGGTGGCGTCCCAGCCGACGCGGATGTCGTGCACCAGTTCGTTGTGTACCGCCTTCTGCAAATCGGCACTGCCCTCGGTGACCGGGTTGCCTTCACCATTGTGGATGAAACTAACGGTACCCCGGCAGACCCACTGGTAGCCGTTATAGCCGTTGGTGTGCCAGGAGATGTAGACCGCGTCGTCGCCGGTGCCGGCGTGCTCCCAACGGGCGTACATCGGCCGCGCTACGACGTCGTTGAAGTAGGGCCAATCGCCGGGGTCAAGCCCCTGACGCTGGGTGTAGTAACAAGCCGCCACCTCCCACCAGGGCTTGTCGGGTGGATATGGGGCCGCCGTCTCGATGCCGGTCAGGTCGTCGAAGGTGCCCCCACCAATGCGCACGGCGTCGGCGATGACCACCCGGCCGGCGACGGAGGAGTGATTATCGAGTGTGATGCGTGCTCCGTCGGCAGCACGGAAGGCATAGGTGCCGATGTAGTGCCAGGTGAGCCCGTGGCGGGTCTGGTCTACCTGCACGACGGTATCACCGCCGGCGTGGTGTACGGTATAGCGGGCATCGGGTGCGCGGTTGCTGCCGGGCCGGTACCAGACGTAGACGGCGTAGCGTCCGTCGGCGGGGAGCGTGGCCGTCCAGGTGGCAGTAGCCGTTGGCGTGCCGGTCACGGTCAGTGCCCAGCGATAGTTGCCGCCTCCGTAGCCGGTCCCGGCGTAAGCCGTCGTCGTCCAGGTGCCGCTCTCGGTGTAGCCCGTACCCATAATTGGGTCATCCTCATCCACCACGACGGAGGTCGGGTTCATATCCCGCTCGCGCACGGGCCAGACCATCGCACCGGCGTTCCGCAGGTATTGCAATAGGTACTGGTTGACCGCCTCGGCGTTATTGTGGTCCTCGATGATGGGGCCGTCGTAGGGTGGGTTGGGGTAGGGGGGGCGCTGCGTGCGCCAGGCGTAGCCATTCCACAGCCAGCCGTGCCCCGCGCTGACGTAGACGGTCTTGCCGCTGAGCGCGCCCTGGGGCTGGCCCTGAAGCATCTCTCCCCTGGCCCCTTCCCCACGAGGGGAGGGGCGTTCCTCTCCGCTGAGCAATGTCTCCTTGCGCGGCGCGGGGAGTGGTGGGAGAAAATCGGCCAGGGAGCGGAACTCGTGCGTTGTCGGGTCGAGGGCCTCCACACGCAGGTCACGCCAGCCCAGCGGCTCCAGCGTCGCCGCTATCTGTTGGACGATTTCCTCGACGGTCATCCCGTCCAGCCTGGACAGTGCCTCATCCGGCAGTACAAGTCGCACGGTGAATGTCGTGCTGAACACCTGTACGCTGCTCAACGCCGTCCCTTCGGGGATGGCAGAGCGCAGGCCACGCGCCCGCTCCTCGGCCGTGGGGCCGGCCAGGAGAGCCGACAGCAGCTCTTGCGGTTCCGGCCTTGCAGCCTGCACCTCGACCGCCCGCTCGACGCACACCGGCCCCTGGGCAGACCAGAAGCAGACCGGTGTGGTCTCCTGGGCAGAGGTCAGGCTGGAGAAGGCGCTCAGTGAGATGAGAGCCAGAAAAGCCACGAGTAGAACTTTGACCCCTTTCCCGCCAAAACTCATCGTTGTAACCTCCCCTATTTCATTCTGGGATGTCAGCGTTCCCAGGCAGCGACACAAGGTGTGGCAACATTAACTTTACGACAATTTCACCCTGTTTGGGTTACAACTTTGTTACAGTAGGCTTTCATCCCACTCGCTTTAGCCAGGCTCAGACGATTACCTCCTCCCCGTCGCCCAGACTAACACTTTCTTAACACTCCAGGTGTTGATCACGTCCTCCGCTGTGGCCCAGCCCCGCCGGGCCGTTGCCACGCCGAAGGGCAACACTCCAAAGCCGTTCACGCCGTGGGCGTCGGAGTTGATGGCCAGTTTCACGCCCAACTCAATTGCCCGCCGCACGTGTACATCACGGAGGTCCAGCCGCTTGGGATGCGCGTTGATCTCCAATGCCGTGCCTGTCTCAGCAGCGGCGCGGAAGATCGCCTCCATGTCCAGATCGGCCCCCTCCCGCTCGCCGAGCAGCCGCCCCGTCGGGTGGGCGATGATGTCCACGTGGGGGTTGCGGATCGCCGCCAGCATACGCGCTGTAACCTGCTCCCGTCCCTGGCGCAGCCCGCTGTGCACCGCTGCCACGACGAGGTCAAGTTCGGCCAGCGCCTCATCGGGGAGGTCGAGCGTTCCGTCGGCCCGCACCTCGACCTCGATGCCTGCCAGCAGGCGGAAGGTGCCTCCCATCTTCCGGTTGACCTCCTCGATCTCCGCCCGCTGCTCCCGCAGCCGCTCGACGGTGAGCCCGCGGGCGACGCCCAGGCTGTGTGAGTGATCGGTCACCAATGCGTATTTCAACCCACACGCCCGCGCTGCCTGCGCCATCTCCAGCAGGCTGTGGTGCCCGTCGGACCAGGTGGTGTGAAAGTGCAGGTCGCCTTTCAGGTCCTTCAGTTCGATCAAGTCGGGCAGGCGGCCCTTCAGCGCCGCTTCGATCTCGCCCCGGTCCTCGCGCAACTCCGGCGGGATGAGCGGCAGGCCCAGCGCGGTGTAGACCTCCTCCTCGGTAGCGCAGAGGATTTCGGAGCCGTCCTCCCGCTTGAGGGCGTATTCGCTCAGCGAGAGGCCACGGTCGAGTGCCAGCGCCCGCAGGTGGATGTTGTGGGCCTGGCTGCCGGTGAAGTACTGGAGCGCCGTGCCCCAGCGGGCCGGCTCCAGTACCCGCAGGTCTACCTGCAGCCCCTCGTGAGTGCGGATGGAGGTCTTGGTGGGGCCGCTGAGGAGCACCTTTGCCACCTGGGGGAGAGCGCGGAAACACGCCATCACCGGCTCGGGGTCCTTGGCCGCCACCAGCAGGTCCAGATCGCCGACGGTCTCCCGCATGCGGCGCAGACTCCCGGCGGG
The DNA here is from genome assembly GCA_003648085.1 of Chloroflexota bacterium. Classification (GTDB taxonomy): domain Bacteria; phylum Chloroflexota; class Anaerolineae; order B4-G1; family B4-G1; genus B30-G15. The sequence continues at coordinate 946 of QMOC01000164.1, read as the reverse complement.
GGCGGCCTGCACCACCCCCGGCACCTGCCGCAGCGCGTCGAGCATCGCCTGGGCCAGCGGCCAGGCTACGCCCAGCGGCGTACGACCCGTGCGTCGCCTGAGCGCCTCGATCCCGGCCAGTACCTTTTCCTCGCTCTTGGCCCCCATGCCGGGCAGAGTGCGCAGCCGGCCTTCTCGTGCCGCCTGCTCCAGCGCCTCGATGGTGGTGATGCCCAGTTCCTTCCAGAACAGCGCCGCCCGCTTAGGCCCGACGTCGGGTATCTGCAGCATCTCGACCACACCGGCGGGTACCTGCGCCTTCAGTTTCTCGTAGGCTCCTAGGCGGCCCGTGCGCATCAGTTCATCAATCTTGGCTGCCAGCGTCTTGCCGATGCCGGGGATCGTCTCCAGTTCCCCCGCCTGCCAGACCTCCTCGATAGGGCGGCCCAGCGTGGCAATGTTTTCCGCCGCCCGTCGGTAGGCCATGATGCGGTGGTAGTTCTCTCCCTGGATGGCCAGGATGTCGGCCATTTGCGCGAAGATTCCAGCCACTTCCTGATTTTTCATCCTCATCCTCCAGTCCCTTCGATTATACTCCATCTCCCCCGCTTGACAATGGCTCTTTGGTACGGTAAGATAGCATGGGGGATGGTATTATCGAGGGAGCGCGCTAGAGAAGTATAAACAAGGTCGGAGGCTCGGCTTCAGCCGGGAAATCCTCGATAAAGCGAGGCTTCCATCGCGCTCTGCACCGCAAACTAGATAAAGGAACCCGTTCAATGGCGGCAGACGAGCACAGCGGCTTTGATTGTTTCGAGCACTTCCTACAGACCACTGAGATAGTACCACCGCATCGGATAATGTGGCATAGACCATGCTCCACGCCCTGACCTTCGACTTCTGGGGAACTCTCTACCAAAACGCATCCGGCCAGGATGAACGGCTGCGCCTGCTGGAGGAGGCCCTG
>QMOC01000163.1 GCA_003648085.1 Chloroflexota bacterium | reverse complement strand
CATTTGTCATTTGTCATTTCCCATTTGCCATTTGTCATTTCCCTCGCCCTACTGGTCGCTTTCAGCCCTCGCATCACCGTCACCGACGACTCCGATTTAACGATGGACTTCGAGGGAATGCCGTATTTGCACCACAACCCTGGCGGTGTAGATCTGGGCGGATGGCGAATGGTCGGCTACCGCTACAACTCCGACCGGCTCGCCCCAGGGGAAACGCTCCGCGTGACACTCGATTGGGAAGAGGTGCAGGGAGGGAGCAGCGCGACGCTGCGCATGGTCGCGCCAGCGGCGGTCCGCCACGATGAACTGCCCGCAATAGCGGCGGCCACCGCCCACCCTCAAGCCGGGACAGGCAGCGCCACGCTTGAACTACCCATCCCCTACGACGTGGCTCAGGGCCTGTACCTGATTCGCCTGGGGAGCGGGGACGAAGAAGCAATCTCAGTCTATCTGCGGCCGGTGTGGGTGGGCGAGGGGGAGATGGCTGTGGAACAACCGGTAAGCAGCACCTTCGCCGACGGTGCACTGCGCCTGCACACCGCCGAAGCCACGCAGCCCGCATCCAACCGGCTCGATCTCCGGCTTGACTGGTCGGCCGCCCGGCCCGTCGCCGCCAACTATGGGCTTAGCATGCGACTCACCGACCCGGCCGACAACGAGTGGGCGCGACTTGACGACCAGCCCGGCTACGGCTTCCTGCCCACCAGCCTGTGGCCGGTCGGGCGCCTCATCCACGACCGCTACACCCTCCCGCTCCCGGAGGGCACCCCTCCCGGTGACGCCTACACCCTTACCGTGAGTCTCTACCGTGTGGCGACCCGGGAGAGCGTGGGGGAATTCGCCCTCCCCGTTTCGCTGCACCGGGCCACCCTGCGCGCCGACGCACCGGTCATCGCCCGCTTCGGGGATGAATTGGCGCTGAGCCGGCTGAAGGCACCGAAGCGCGTGCAGCAAGGGGAGACGGTGCTCTTGACGGCGTACTGGCTGGCCGTGGAGCGGCCTTCGGCGGATTACGTTGTCGAGTGGCGGTTGGAGGCACCCGGGATTGGGGATTTGCGATTTGGGATTTGGGACCTGGCCCCCGGTTCCCCGCCGACCGGGTGGCCCGCTGGGGCGTTGGTCGCCGGCCGCGCCGCGCTGTCCATCCCACCCACCACCCCAGCCGGTGACTACATCCTCTCACTCACGCTGCGCGATCCCACAAGTGGTGCGTCGCTGGGCACCTACACACTTCCGCAGCCGGTGCACGTGCAGGAGCGCGAGCGGGTCTGGGAATTGCCGCCGATGCAGCGAGAGGTAGGAGCACGCTTCGGCGGAATGATCGAACTGGCGGGGTACGACCTGAAGCGAGAAGGGGACGCGCTGCACCTGACGCTCCACTGGCGAGCGCTGGCTGTCCCAGATCAGCACTACATGCTCTTCGTCCACCTGGCCGACCCGGCCACCGGCCGGCCCATAGCACAGGTAGACACGATGCCTCGGGGGTTCGCCTACCCCACCGGGATGTGGGCCCCCGGCGAGGTCGTCTCCGACGAAGTGGTGCTTTCACTGCAGGGCGTGCCGGCCGGCCGGTACGACCTGGTCATCGGCTGGTACGAACCCGGCGAGACGAGCCATCGCCTCCCGGCAACCGACAGGACGGGCAACCCGCTGCCCGACGACCGCCTGATCCTTCCCGACGGCGTCAATATCGGCGGTAGGTGATCACTTGAGGTAGTGATGGTGACTTTCTTGTGCAGGACATTACAACCACACTGTCCTGACGGAGCGCCGTGGTGCAGGAAACCCGCCAGCGGGAGGTAGACACTCAGGTCTTCAAGTACGTTGGTGTGGCCGGGATTGACAAGCCGCGCATCGTGCAAGTCGGGTACCACGCCACGTTTCTGGATCAACTGCACCAGCAGGTAGGACTGGCCCGGTTACTCGTGAGGAGATTGTATCGAACTCGACACTTCGTTTTTGATGAGGGCAGGCAAGCAATGAGCCCAGCAGTGAGCAAGGAGATGATGAACGATGACCAAAGCCCGGAGTCCAGAGCCCAAGGGGCCGAGCGTAGTGGTTGTTGTCTCGCTCCGGCTGCCCTGGCATTGTTCCTTGTCATTGCCGCCTGCAGCCCCGCCACTTATACCTCCCAGACTGTCCCACCTGGCACTGCTGAAGCCACCGCCATCGCTCAGCCAGTCTCCGCTACGCTGACCGCGCTCCCAACGCCTCCTCCACCTGCAGCCACTCCCCTCCCAACCAACACCCCTCTTCCGGCAACGAGCACACCCACGCCCACCATGGAGCGGCAGCAGGCATCTCCCACACCGTCCTCTACACCCACCGGCGACCGGCGATCAGCAACCAGTACCCCAGAGCCTACCCAATCCACAAACACCCTAACCCCCATACCCGGTCCCGCCGTCTGGGAGCAGGACATCACGCTCAATACCTACGGCTGGCAGGCGGCGCTGATTCCTACCGGCCCCGACGACCCCATCTACCCCTATCCGCGCCTGGACTTCGACGCCGTCACCGGCCCCGTGCCCCGCACCTACCGCGCCGTCTTCATCCAGAACGGCTACGTGCAACTGGTCGTTGTGCCGGAACTAGGCGGGCGTATCCTGCGCTGGACCGACCGCACGACCGGCCGCCAACTTTTCTACACCAATCCCGTGGTCAAGCCCACCCATTGGGGCTACCGGGGTTGGTGGCTGGCCACCGGCGGGATGGAGTGGGCCTTCCCTACCGAGGAGCATGGGCTGAACGAGTACCGACCCTGGCAGTACGAACTGCTGTGGAACGGGGTGCGCGTGTGGGACACTGACGACCGCACCGGCCTGACCGTCGAGGTGACGATTTATCTGGACGGGGGGCGCAGTTACTTCACCCTCATCCCGCGCATCACCAATCCCACCAACGAGGCACAGCCCTATCAGTTCTGGGCCAACGCGATGCTGACCCTCTCCGACTATAACGCCCCCTCGCCTGATCTGACCTTCATTCTGCCCGACGACGCCGTCACCATCCACTCCACCGGCGACGGGAGCCTCCCCGGCCCGGGCGGCCAGATGGGTTGGCCGGTGCACAACGGGCGAGACTTCAGCCATTATAGCGAGTGGCATCAATACATGGGCGTCTTCGCCAACCCGGCCCAGGCCGATTTCGTCGGTGCCTATGACCTGGGGGCCGACCAGGGGATGGTGCGCGTCTTCCCCCACGCCATCGCCACGGGGGTCAAGATCTTCTGCCTGGGCGATCTCCCTTCCGAACTGTGGACCGATGACTCCGGCCGCTACTTCGAGTTATGGGGCGGGCTGACGCCGACCTTCTGGGACTACCGGACGCTTGAGCCGGGGGCGAGTGTGGCCTGGAGCGAGCGCTGGTATCCGGTGAGCGGCATCGGGGGCTACAACTGGGCCAATGAGGAGGCCGCCATCCGGCTTGTCCCCTCCGGCGAGAGGGCGGAGGTGGCAGTGGCGACCACTCGGTCACTGAACGGGACGGTCGTGCTGCGGCGGGGTGGGGTAGAGGTGCAGCGCTGGGAGGCGTTCATCACGCCGGGGCAGCCCTTCCGCGCCACGGGCGGCCCCGCCCCCGGCGGCGGTGACTGGGGGGTGCAGGTGCTCGAAGGCGGCGCTGTCATCGCCCAGATGGGACCGTAACGCAGTTGACCTGGCGGTGTTTTGTGAGATAATGCAGCCCTGGAGGAGAGCGGTTTTGCTGGCCGCCACAGGTCTCGCAAAGGCAGACGAATGGACGAACTGGCTGCTGTGGAAATTATAGAGAGGAAAAAGGTGCATCCCAAACACCGTCTTCCGCGTGGTCACGTGACCATCTTCCCCAACTGGTGCAAGGGCTGTGGACTGTGCGTCGAATTCTGCCCGACCGGCGTTCTGAAGCAGGGAGCCGACGGGCGCGTCATCGTGGCCCACCCGGAGAAGTGCACTGCCTGTCGCTGGTGTGAACTGCACTGCCCAGACTTTGCCATCTTCGTGACGGACGTCGAGCCGGAGGAGGTGGTACAATGACTACAGGACGGATTGCGAAGGAACTCTCCCCCGCATCAGGGGTATTGATGCAGGGCGACGAAGCCTGCGCGGAGGGGGCCATTGCCGCCGGATGCCGCTTCTTCGCCGGCTACCCCATCACCCCGGCCACCGAGATCGCCGAGGCACTGGCCCGGCGGCTCCCCCAAGTGGGCGGCAAGTTCATTCAGATGGAGGACGAGATCGCCTCCATCGCCGCCGTCATTGGCGCATCGGTGGGCGGGGCTAAGGCTATGACCGCCACCTCCGGCCCCGGCTTCAGCCTGATGCAGGAGAACATCGGCTACGCGGCGATGGCAGAGATCCCCTGCGTCATCGTGGACGTGCAGCGGCTGGGGCCTTCCACCGGCCGCCCCACCAGCCCCTCCCAGGGAGACGTGATGCAGGCCCGTTGGGGCACCCACGGCGACCACCCCATCATCGTCCTCGCCCCCTCCTCCGTCCGCGAGACCTTTGACCTAACGGTGCAGGCGTTCAACTTCTCCGAACGGTATCGCACACCGGTAATCCTGCTGATGGACGAGGTCATCGGCCATATGCGGGAGCGTGTCATCCTACCTGATCCGAATACTATCGAACGGGTGGAGCGGGCGAGCACGACGGTACCGCCGGAATGGTACAAGCCTTTCGAAAACTTCCCTGCCGACGTACCGCCGTTGGTGCCCTTTGGTGAAGGGTATCGCTACCACATCACCGGCCTGCACCACGACGAGCGCGGGTATCCGACCGCCCGGCTGGACGAGATTCAGCCCTGGCTGGAGCGTATCTTCCGTAAAATTGAGAGCAGTCTTTCGGACATCCTCCTCTATAACAAGGACGGCATCGAGGACGCCGAAACGCTGGTCATCGCCTATGGCGCGGCGGCCCGCTCGGCCCGGCACGCTGTCGAACTGGCGCGGGAGCGTGGGCGCAAAGTTGGTTTCCTCAAACTCAAGACCCTTTGGCCCTTCGCCGAGGAGGTCGTAGAGCACGCCGCCGCTCGACTGCACCACGTCGTCGTGCCGGAGATGAATCTGGGCCAACTGGCATTGGAGGTGGAGCGAGTAGTGGGGCGACACAAAGTCCGTCGTGTCAATCGAGCCGACGGCGAGATGATCCAGCCCGCCGAGATACTGGCCGCTATTGAGGATTGGGAGTTGGCAAGATGAGGAGACAGCGACGCGAATCACGGGTTCACGAACGTTATCTGCGCCATAGCAAAAAATTCCCCAATATCTGGTGTGCCGGCTGCGGCATCGGCATTGTCCTGGGTGCCATTATCCGGGCGGTGGATGGCCTGCAATTGGATAAGGACGATGTGGCTATGATCTCCGGCATCGGCTGCACAGGGCGGATGCCGGTCTACGTGGACTTCAACACTATGCACACCACCCACGGCCGGGCGCTGGCCTTCGCCACCGGGCTGAAGATGGTGCGACCGGAGATGAAGGTCATCGTGGTGATGGGCGACGGTGATGCGCTGGCTATCGGCGGCAACCACTTCATCCACGCCGCCCGGCGGAACATTGGGCTGACCGCCATCGTGGTTAACAACCTCACCTACGGGATGACCGGCGGCCAGTATTCGCCTACCACGCCCATCGGTGCTCTAGCGACGACCGCACCCTACGGCCATATCGAGCAACCCTTCCCCATCGCCGAGTTGGCGGTGGCGGCCGGGGCCGCCTTCGTCGCCCGCAGCACCGTCTACCACGTGCGGGAGTTGGAGAAGTACATTGCCCGTGCTATCAACGTGGAGGGATTCGCCGTGGTCGAGGCGGTGAGTTATTGCCACACGACCCTGGGGCGGCTCAACCGTTGGGGCACCGCGCCGGAGATGATGCGTCGCTTAAAGGAAAACAGCGTCACGCTCAAGCAAGCCGAGAGTATGAGCGAGGAGGAAAAACGCGGGAAAATCGTGCGCGGCATCTTTGTTGAGCAGGAGATCCCGGAGTACACGCGGCTCTACGACCGGATCATCGAGCGAGCGCAACAACGGACTTCTTTGCAGGTGGAGACGGCCTGATGGTGAGGCGCTACGAGGTGCGACTAGCCGGTACCGGCGGGCAAGGTGCCATTCTGGCCGGCATCCTGCTGGCCGAAGCGGCCGTCCGAGATGGCAAGAACGTCGTTCAGACCCAGTCGTATGGGCCGGAGGCGCGGGGCGGAGCCAGCCGGGCAGAGGTAGTGATCTCTGACGGGGAGATTCACTACCCCAAGGTGCTTCAGGCCGACATCACACTCTGCATGAGCCAGGAGGCATGCGACCGCTATGGCAAGCGCATGCGCAGAGGCGGGTTGTTGATCCTGGATGCTGACCACGTCACCCGCGCACCGACGACGCGCGCGGT
>QMOC01000162.1 GCA_003648085.1 Chloroflexota bacterium | reverse complement strand
TACCCATTCGCTCATTCATCATCGAACATCGCAATCGGCCCCCAGCGGGCTTCGCACAGTGCCATCAGATCGGCCTCCAAGCGGTGCAGCATCTCGATCTTGCGTGGCCAGGCCTCCCGATTATCCAGGTGCAGGATGTCTAACAAGTCCTGCTCAAAGTGCTCCGGCTTAACCGGCAGATCGCGCAGCAATCGGCTCATACGCGAGGAGTGACGGTTGTAGTTGGGCTGGTCGTTCAACACCATCACCAAGTCCACGATCAAATTCTTGATAGCGGACAGATCCAGGCCAACCCATTCTCCCCGCCGCACGTATTTCTCGTAGCGGTAAATGCGCGCATGTAACAGGCGCAGGTCCGCTTGGACGCGAGCCTTGAGGTCTGCGTCACTGTACACCTGGCGGGTCTTGCGTAGACGCGGGGCTAACTCGTCCTTGTCCACCAGCGTCACGTAGTCGAAATAGAACCGGAGTTGGTAGGGCAAATGGTAACTGACGTCAAACCAGGTATCACGGAAGATGAACTTGTCAATCACCTGCGATTGCACCGGTAACGCGGGGTTATCCACACCGGCGATGGCCAGCATAATGTTCCGGCAGCCTATAGCGCGCAATCGTTCCAAGCGCTCATCATCGGGGATGACGGTGTTGACGACCACCATCACATCCACATCGGAGTATGCGTCCCCCTCCCCACTGGCGCTGGAACCGACGAGGAAAACCGCCCGCACCCGCTCGTCGTCCACGTACCCGAACGCTCGCACAAAATCCTCAGCCACTCTACGGTGCATCTCCGCTTCCATCTCACCACCTCATTAGGCTTGCAGCCGTCGCAGCAGCCCCTCCAGCCGCACCGGATCAGCAGCGAGTAGCCGCGTCAGTTCGCGTCCCGCCTCGACCAGAAATGTCTCCTGCTCGCTCTCCGGGCGGACGGCTGCCGCTGCTCGCAGGCTAGCCGCTAGAAGTTCATCGGCCGGCACCTCGCGTGCTTCCAGCACCAGGCGGAAGTAGTCGAAGCGGGCCGTGAAGGCTCGTACCTCCTCGTCAGTGCACTGATAAAGCCAGTCGAGCGTCACCGGAGGTTGCGCGGGTAAACGGTGACGGATGACATCGCCATCACTACAACCCACCGCCAAAACGCTGACCTCGATGGGCACCTGGCGATTCTCGCGCTGGTCGCGCACGACCTCTTCAGGTGGGTTAGCACTGATGAACTGGCGCACGAAAGGGTCATCCTCCACACTGACGTCGTAGATCAGGCCATAGATGGCGCTTCCCGGTGCCTGCCCTTCCGCCCGCACGAAGGAGCCGAAGGCCGGGATGTCGGGCTGCATCACCGCGCAGCCGATGGCGAAACCGCGCGTGCCGGCCCGCAGCACCCGCCCGACCTGCAATCCTCCATTGCTCATAAGCGATACCTCCTCCTGCCCCGACGGGTCAGGGTCTTGTAATACGCCTTGGGCGAGAGTGTCGTCCTGACGCCAGTACGCAACAGTGCCGTGGTCACCATCTCCTCAAAGGCTTCTCGCTCCTGGCTGCTGATGTAGGCCAGTTCATCGGCGCGGGCCAGTGCATAAGGATAATCGCCGGTGATGCGCGCCTGAGCAACGATGCCGGCGTGGACCAACTTCAGCCGGTCAGGATCTTCAGCCACCCAGGCCGGCACCTCCACCCGTGCGATGACCGGGGCGCGCCCCTCCTCAGCCAGGTTCAGGTAATAGAAGTGGACGGCGTGACCGGCGGGATGGTAATATTCGTGATTGATGGGCGATGGGCTGATGAAGAGGGCTGAACGGGCACCGGCAGGCAAGGTTCGGAAAACAGCCCGATCCGGCAGATGTTCCAGTGGATTCAGTTCCTGGCTGGCCCGGTTCACGTCTCCCTCCAGGCTGGCCAGGTATAGCAGCCGCGTCACCTCGGCGCGGCGCGGGCGGCTGATGAAAGCGGCCACGACTGCACCGGCGCGACGGATACGGGCCAATTGATCGAGGTAGGCCATCACCTTCGCACGTCGCCCCTCGGCCGGCAGATCCTCCAGCACCCACAGGATGAGGGTACCGTCCACCAGCGCGACGGTGGGCCTCAGCGGCTCGACAGTGCACAAGTCGGCCAGGCGGGTGATTTCGGCCAGGTCCCGCCGCACGTCGAGCAGGTTGCCGGCTACGAGCAGTCCGTTCTCGTACAGGTCGGCCTCCGTGTAGCCCAGCGTGGGTTCACTGTAGGCCTCAGGGGCAACGCCTGTGCCGTGCCGGTAGACCAGGCTACCGACGTTGATGAGGTAGTAGAGTGCCGCGCCATGCCGGTCGGGCTGAATCTGCGAGCCGTCGGCAGCGATGACGGCGAACTGCTCCGGGGCAGCGGGCAGGGGATGGACAGCGTTAAGGGGCTCATCAGTTGGGATGGCGGCGCGGATGACGCGAGCAGGGTGGCGTAACCGCTCGCCCCAGTCAGCGTACTGAACCAGCCACCGGCGTGCCAGTGCCACCAAGTCAGCATACCGCCGCTCGCGGGCAGCCAGTTCCTCACCCAGCGCCCGCACTTGTCCGGTCAACCTGCTCAACTCGAGTGTCACTCGATCCTCCCCGGTGATTATTATACTTGAGAGGGCAGCCACTGACAAGCGAGAATTTGCGCCCCTATCATCAGCAAGGTATAATAATAACACTATGCTCAAGAAACTAAGCGTCCCTCAGGTGGCCGCGCAACTCGACCAACCGTTCTCGATGGTCAATGTCGCCCGCGTGGGCGACATTATCGTCAGCATCTACATTTGCCAGGGGTTGCTGGAATGGCACAAGCACCTGGACAACGATGAACTGTTCTGGGTCTACGAGGGGACTATCCTGCTGGAAAGCGAATGGGGAGAGGTACGGTTGCGGCCAGGGGAATTGGCCGTCGTGCCGAAGGGGATATTACACCGATCCAGTTCAGGGCTGCGTGCCAGTGTGTTGCTCCTACGCTGCGGCTTCATACCCAAGCGGAAGAATGGCCGCCGCCGCCTCTACGCTCTTACCGGCGAGGCCAGGTTGAAACGTGTCAGCCTCTACGGTGCAGTACAAGCACTCACTATGCCGTTCCAGTTCCAGACCGTCGCCCACGTCGAGGATTCCATCGTGCAGGCAGCATGGGGAGAGGGGGTCTGGCAGATCGAGATACCGGTTCCCCACGATCTACTGCTCTTCGTCCTGGATGGCACGGCAACCGTGCGCACGTCACAGAGCATGCTGCACATGCACCCCGGCGATCTCACCGTTGTGCCGCAGGGAGCGGTCTATCAACTCAGTACCACCAGAGGTACAGCATTAGTGCGGGTGACACGTGAAGGCGTGAAGCGTCAAATGTGAAACGTCGAACGCGAAAAGACGCGAAACGTCAAACGCGAAATGTCAAAATGTCAAGCGTCAAATGTGGTCACCGGTGATGAGAAAACAGGAGGAGTGACTATGAATGCTTCCGTAGGATTGCTTGAACACTTGCACTGGCTGGGCCACGCCAGTTTCCGTCTCGATGGACCGCCGACGATTTACTTCGACCCGTGGAATCTGAAGGGCCGACCGCCCCAGGCCGACATCATTCTGATCAGCCACGAACACTACGACCATTGCTCTCCCAAAGACGTGGAGCAGATCAGTGGACCCAAGACGGTTATCGTCGCCAACCCTGAGGCAGCGAAAAAGTTGCGCGGCAACGTGCGTGTGCTGCGGCCCGGCGAGCGCACGACGGTGGGGGATGTAGAGATCGAGGCTGTGCCGGCCTATAATGTAGGCAGGCCCTTCCACCCCAAGCGGGGTGAGCACCTCGGTTTCATCGTGACGGTGGGCGGGGAGCGGGTCTACTTCGCCGGCGATACCGACCGCATACCGGAAATGGCCGACATTCACTGCGATGTGGCTCTGCTGCCGGTTGGAGGGACCTACACGATGGACGCCGAGGCGGCCGCGCAGGCCGCAGCCGACATCAGGCCAAAAGTAGCGGTGCCGATGCATTACGGGGCAGGTGTCGTCGGCACTCGCGCCGATGCCGAGCGCTTCCGCAGCCTGTATGATGGCGAGGTGGTTATACTGGAAGCGGAGTAGAACAACGCGAGGCTGAACCCTCGCGCTGAAAGAACAAGGTCCCACCAGGGCAAGATTTCGGCCCAGACGTTACGTCTGAGACTCCCTCTTCTGCTCTGGCGGCTGGAGCACCTGATCCACCAGCCCGTATTCGACCGCTTCCTCAGCACTCATAAAGCGATCACGGTCGAAGTCGGCAGCGATCTGGTCCACCGGCTGGCCGGTATGAAATGACAGCAGTTCGTGGAGCAGGTCCTCGATGCGCTTCAGTTCCTTGTACTGGATCTCCACATCGGGGGCGTACCCCTGCGCGCTGCCGCCGGCCGGGTGCATATGAATGGTGGCGTGAGGCAGTGCGAAGCGATAGCCCTTCGTGCCCGCCGCCAGCAGCACCGTGCCCATACTCGCCGTCACCCCCACAGCATAGGTCGCGATGGGCGGCCGCACCTGCTGCATCGTGTCGTAAATCGCCAGTCCGTGGTAAATAATGCCACCAGGACAGTTTATGTACATTGATATAGGCTTATCTGGGTCCTCGCGTTCGAGAAACAACAATTGGGCCACCACCAGGTTAGCAACCTGGTCGGTGATAGGTAGGCCTATAAAGATGATGCGCTCCTTGAGCAACAGCGAATAGATGTCGTAGGCCCGCTCGCCCCGCCCTGTCGTCTCGATGACCATCGGAATCAACGCCATAGGTGGAACCCTCATTATCCCATTCCCACTCATTATTTTTCTGCCTCCTGCTTACTGCTTCCTGCCTCCTCCATATCCCCCTTGGCAATGGCGACCAACCGCTGCACCGCCTTTTGAGCCAGCAGATGACTGCGCACCGCTTGCCGCCCCTTATCAGAATTGAGGGACGAGCGGACCTCATCGGCCTGTCCTTTCCATAGGGCGCCGATCTTTTCGATATGGGCGCCGATTTCCTCTTCGCTCACCTCAAGCCCCTCCAGCCTGATGACCTCGCTTAGCACCAAAGCACGCTTGAGACGGGCTTCGGCTTGAGGTTTCAACTCCTCCCGCAGTTCCTCCATCGTTCTGCCCCGAATGCGCAGGTAGTCGTCCAGAGAAAGTCGCTCCTCGCGCTTCACCGCCTGTTCGATTTCTTTCACTACCTCATCTAGTTCCTGTTCCAGCATTACAGGCGGATACTCGATCCGGGCTCGCCGGATGATGGCCTCCAGCACCTGCTCTGTGTACTCCCTGTCGGCCCTTTCTCGCGCTGCCTGCCGCAACTGCTGCTCGACGTGTTGCCGCAACTCTGCGAGGGAATCGAAGTTGCCCACAGTGCGTGCCAGATCGTCGTCCAGATCGGGAAGAATGCGCTCGTAAAGTTCTACCAATGTGACGGTGAACTCCGCCTCCTCGCCGCGCAAGTCCTCGCGGGGAAAGTCATCCGGCAGCGTCAAAACCAGAGTGCGCTCCTCACCTACCTCCATCCCCACAATGGCCTCGGCGAAACCTGGCGCAAGGTAACTATTGCGGGCATCCAGCAGGACGTGAACGTTGTCGTCTTTGAAGAACACCTCCCCTTTGTCCGTCCGACCCACCAGGTCAATCACCGCTACATCGTGCAGCGCGGCGGGGCGCTCAACGGGCTCAAGGACGGCATTCTCCTGCCGCATCCTCTCAAGCGCCAACCGAATCTCCTCCCGGCGTGGTTCGACTCGGGGATAGGTCAGGCGGAAGGAACGATAATCCCCCAGGTCAACCGTCGGGTGCAGAGGAACGATAAACTCGAAGGTGAGAGGATTTAGTATAACCTCGTCCAATACGCCCGCAGCGTAGGACTCGATCCCCTCCTCCTCCAACGCCTCGCGGTAGACATCCTGGACCAACATGTCGGCGGCCTCCTTGCGGAGCGTATCCTCGCCGTAGCGCTGTACGATGCGGTCGTAAGGAGCCTTCCCCTTGCGGAAGCCTGGGATTCTCACTTCTTTGGCAATCCGGCGCGCCACCTGCCGCATAGCCTGTTGGGTCCGCTCCTCGTCCACCTGGATGGTAAGGAGGAGTTGGCGATTCCCTAGAGGTTCAGTCGTGATCTTCAATGTGTATATCTCCCATCATGATCTTGAGGCAGGCGCGAAAGCCTGCCCTGCCAGGTGGGGAAGGCGGGACTCGAACCCGCACGGGTTGCCCCACGTGATCCTAAGTCACGCTCGTCTGCCCATTCCGACACTTCCCCACGTCGAACTACATTACTCTATCTATGGGTTTGCCTAGCGAACCTGACTGTACCTTGACAAAACGGCCATTCTGGGAAATTCTTAAGTATCACATCACAAGAAAGGAGATTTTCCATGAACGGCTTGACCAATTATG
>QMOC01000161.1 GCA_003648085.1 Chloroflexota bacterium | reverse complement strand
GCGCCGGGTGACCGGGTGCTGTTGGTAAGTTACGGCTCCGGAGCAGGGTCGGATGGTCTTTTACTCCGCGTCACCGAGGCTGTCTTAGAGCGGCAGCAACGGGCGCCGAGGACCCGCGATTACATCGCCCGGCGCGTTGAGATTGACTACGCTACCTACGTAAGGTTCACCAGGAAGTTGATGAAATGAGAGACGTCGCTATCATCGGTGTGGGACAGACCAAAGTAGGAGAGCACTGGGACGTCAGTCTGCGGCACCTGGCGCTGGAGGCAGTCCAGGCGGCAATGACCGACGCTGGCGTGACGCGGACCGACGCGCTCTACGTGGGTAATATGCTTTCCGGCGAACTGGCAGGACAGGAGCACCTGGGGGCGTTAGTCGCCGATTTCGCGGGGTTACGAGGGATCGAGGCGTTCAAGATCGAGGCGGCCTGCGGCTCTGGGGCGGCGGCACTGCGGATGGGATACGTAGCCGTCGCCGGTGGGCTAGCGGACATCGTCATAGTGGTTGGGGTGGAGAAGATGACCGACGCGCTCGGCCCCGACACGACGATGGCGCTGGCGATGGCGGCCGATGGCGACTATGAAGCCGCCCAGGGGCTCTCCTTCGTCGCCATCAACGCGCTGTTGATGCGGCGCTATATGCACGAGTACGGCTACAGCCACCAGGACTTCGCTCCCTTTGCCGTCAACGCCCATCATAACGCGATGAACAACCCACACGCGATGTTCCGCTTTCCGGTCACGGCCGAGCGTTTTGCCAGAGCGAAGATGATCTGCGATCCCATCAACCTGCTGGATAGTTCTCCCATCTGTGACGGAGCAGCGGCGGTGGTGCTGGCACCGGCCGACGCAGCGCGCACGCTTAGCGCTGCCCCGATACGCATCGTTGCTTCGGCGGTGGGAACCGACACTCTGGCCGTACACGATCGGCGCGATCCACTGGTGCTGGAGGGAGCGGCACTTTCGACGCGCCGCGCGTACGAGCAGGCCGGGGTCGGGCCGGAGGATATTGACCTGTTTGAGTTGCACGACGCTTTCAGCATTATGGCAGCGCTCAGCCTGGAGGCGGCCGGGTTCGCGGACAAAGGCCAGGGGTTGCGGTTGGCCCTGGATGGGGAGATTGGGATTGATGGGCGCATACCTGTCGCCACCATGGGTGGGCTGAAGGCGCGGGGACACCCTGTGGGGGCCACCGGCGTCTATCAGGTCGTCGAGGTGGTGCAGCAATTGCGCGGTCTAGCCGGGGCCAATCAGGTGCCGAATGCGCGGCTGGGAATGGCCCAGAACATCGGCGGCAGCGGCGCGACGGTCATCACGCACATATTGGAGAGAATGGAAGACTAGCAGATTCGAGATTGCAAATTGCAGAGCGCAGATTGCAGATTGCGTAGGAGGTCTACGATGAGTGTACCGAGGAACTGGAGACTACAACAACAACGCTACTGTTTGGTCGGAGAAATATGCGAGAAGTGTGGGGCCAAAATCTTCCCACCCCGTGACGTCTGTCCGGAGTGCGAAGCGCCGGCCCAGACGCCGTTCGCCTTCAGCGGGCGGGGTGAGGTCTACTCTTACAGCACCGTCTATCACCCGCCCCGGGGCTTCGAGGAGTTCGCTCCCTACACCGTGGCGCTGGTGCGGCTGGAGGAAGGCCCTCTGGTGACAGCGCAACTCACCGACGTGGACGCTGACCAGGTTCGCATCGGCATGCCGGTGGAGATGGTGACGCGCAAGGTGCAAGGGGGTGGTGAGGAGGGAGCGATCGTCTACGGTTACAAGTTCCGACCGGCCATCAGGCCCACGGCCTGACAGGGTCGGAGGCCCGGAAGGATGGCTGCGGCTGGAGCCGTAGGTGTATGAAGTATCACGCACTGGCTTGCTGCGTTGTGGGGAGCGTGTTATAATTGAAGCAAGATAGGCCCCTGTAGCTCAGTTGGATAGAGCAGGAACCTCCTAAGTTCAAGGTCGCGCGTTCGAATCGCGCCAGGGGCATCTCGGCGACCGCCGGGTCGCCGAAGTGGACAAAGGCTGCGGCCTGGTGTGTTGCACGCTGGGCCGCTTGATTATTCGAGGGTGTGTTGGGGATCGTAGTGGCGACTTCAGTCGCTCCGACCTCGCTTTGAACGACTGAAGTCGTTACTACGAGCAAAATCGCTGGTGTCCAGCATAACACAGTGACCGGTGCAAGCCGATAAATCTTGCCCACCGGCGGGCACAGGGAGCGCTGGAAAACGGAGCCGCTTCCGTCCTTGGAAGATCTCGTCAGCCTCGCCCAGAACCGGAAGCGGTACAGTGATCCCGAGAAGGAGGCGCTATGCAAGTCCAAATCAATCGTACCGCACTCGAACTGGTCGAAGGTGACATCACGGAGTTGGATACCGACGCTATTGTTAACGCCGCTAATGAGCACCTGGCCCACGGCGGCGGCGTGGCCGGGGTCATTGCTCGCAAGGGTGGCCCGACCATCCAGCGGGAGAGCGACGCCTGGGTGCGCCGGCACGGTCCGGTGCCCACCGGCTCGGCGGCCATCACCTCGGGCGGCGACCTCAAGGCCCGCTACGTCATTCACGCTGTCGGCCCGGTCTACGACGGCACGCCACGCTCGGCGGGGTTACTCGCCTCGGCGGTGCGCGCCGCGCTGCGGATGGCGGACGAGCACGGGTTGAGGTCCGTCGCCCTGCCGGCTATCAGCACCGGCATCTTCGGCTACCCGATGGAGGAAGCCGCGCAGGTGATGCTGCGGGCAGCCATCGAGTACCTGCGAGGAGAGACAGGGCTGAAGCGGGTCGTCTTCTGCCTCTACGGACGGTCAGCGTTTGAGGTCTTCGCCAGGGAACTAGCGGCCCAGGTCCGCCTATCGGCTTGAGGCGAGTTACCTTGACAATATCCCATTTGAGTACTACAATCTATTCACCGTCGGGCATCGCAGCCCTGCGTTGCAGCGGCGGTGTTTCTATGGAGGGAGAGATTGAGCCAGGAAACCATTGCTCGCATATTGGCCATCGAACAGGAGGCCGCTAAAATCTATGATGACGCCGAACGCCAGGCCGCACGCCTGATTGAGGAGGCCGAAAAAGAGGCTGCCGTCCTGCGTGAGCGGATTCTGTCCCAGGCTCGCCAGGAGGCCGAGCAGATTGTCGCCGCGGGCCGGGAGGCGGCCGAAGCCGAGCGATCCCGTGCGGTCACGCAGGCTGAGGCTGAGGCGCAACGTATGGAAGCGTTGGCCGCACGCCACTTTGACCAGGCCGTGAATTTCGTGCTCGACCGGGTCGCAAGGCACGAGTAGCACTATGGCTATACGAGACGTCCGGGCTTACTCTTCTATTCATGCCAGGGTGCGTGCTCTCTACTCGACTATGCTAACGCCGGAGACGTGGGAGGCGCTCATCCAGGCACAGGATTTCGACGCCCTCTTGAATATCCTGTCGAAGACGGTGTATGGCCCCTATCTCCAAATTGAGCGCGGGAAACTGACCCCCCGCCGCGCTGTCTACCAGATCAGATGGCACCTGGCCGATATTTATGAGAGGCTCATCCCCCTGACGCCGGAACCGGGGCAACAATTACTGCTCCAACTCTGGCGGCGCTACGAAGTGGATAACCTTAAGGCCACTCTGCGTGGGGTTGAGACAGGCGCGTCGTGGGATCAGGTGCGCCACCTGCTTTGCCCAATGACCAAGTATATCACTCTCACCACAGCCGATATGGAGAAAATGATCCACAGCGGTGACATGGCGCGGGCCATTGAGTGCGTGCGTCACACCCCCTATTACGGTACCCTCGTCCACGCATTGGAGCGTTACCAAGAGGAGAAAACCCTGTTCCCTCTCGAAGTGGCGCTGGATTTGGACTACCACCGTGGGCTGTGGCATAGCATTGACCAACTCACGGGCCCAGACCACGATCACGCGCTGCGCGTCGTGGGTACTATGCTCGACGTGAACAACCTGCTCTGGGCGATCCGCTACCGCGTCTATCATCATCTCTCGGAGCAGGAGATCATCAACTACACGCTACCCCTCGGCTACCAGGTGCATGATGAGGACATCCGCGCCATCGCTGCCGGTGCCGACATCGCTCAGGTGGTGAGACGCATTTACCCGGATGCTGAAGGATTGGAGCAACTCTCCGAGCGAGCCAGGGCAGGGTTGGCTGCACTAGAAGTATCCCTCCAGCGCCACATCGTCAGAACGTGTCATGCTGCCTTCATTGGCTATCCTTTTCACATTGGCGTTCCAGCGGCCTATCTGCTGTTGAACGAACATGAGGTTAGAGATTTGACTGTGTTGATCGAGGCCAAGGTCTCTCGGCTTCCGTTGGAGATGTTCGTATCCATGCTTGAGACCCAGGTACCAGCCTATCAGACCGAACAGAGGTGAGCATGTTTCGACCCCAGGTGATGAGCAAGGTCGAACTGGTTGTACCGGAGCATGACGTCGTGCCTGTTACCCAGGTATTGGCTGCCTCGGGTGTTTTTCAGCCGACACCGAGCGTTCACCTGGGCAGCGGGCGCCTTTCCCGTTCGGCCGAGGACTGGCGCAGGCGGGCGACTACTTTCGCTGATCTGGAACGGCGCATCCTGGCCGTGATGGAGGCGCTGGAGGTGGATGAGGGGCCACCTCCGGCGGAGCCCCCCCAACTTATTGAGCCTGAGACGGCCCAGATGGACATTGATCGCTTGGAATGGGAGGCTGGGGCACCTGTCCGGGAGTTGGAGGAGGGGCGGCGCAAACTGGCCCAATTGCAGCGTTACCTCAGCCAGTTGGAGCCCATCGCTGACCTAGAGGTAGACCTGGACACGCTGCGCAATCTGCGTTACACCTTTGTGCTTCCAGGCACTATGCCCGCTGCGAATTTGGAACGGCTCCAGACCAGTTTGGAACTTATCCCTTCAGTGCTGGTCACCTTGCGGCGTGAGGATCATCTGGCTACAGTCGTCCTCTTCGGTGCGCAGCGCGATGCCGACATTTTAAATCGGGCTGCCCGTAGCGCCTATCTCAACCCGCTTGAATTGCCGGAGGAGTATCGTGGCACTCCGGCTGAAGCCATCGCCGCCCTGGAGTCCGACATCAAGCGAGCGCGTCAATATGTCGCCGAGTGCCAGACCACCGTTGATTATCTGCACGAAGTGCGCGTCCATAGCCTGCGCCATCTGTTGTGGCGGGTGCGTGCCAGTCGCACGCTGGCCGAGACCATTGCCCGCTACGGGCGGCTGCGTTACACCTACCTGGTAGCGGGCTGGGTGCCCACGTCGCGGGTGAACATGCTGAGGCGAGAGGTCAAACGGATTTCGGACGATGTGTTGATCGAAGTGGATACCCCCGCGCGACAGGAGGACGGGCACGTCCCGGTGGCGCTGGAAAACCCGCCCATTGTGAGGGCATTCCAGAGCCTGGTGACCACTTATGGCCGTCCCCGTTACGGCGAATTGGACCCCACGCCTATGATAGCGCTGACTTTCCCCATCATCTTCGGCATTATGTTCGGCGACGTGGGACACGGGTTGGTGTTGATCTTGCTGGGCTTGCTTCTGCTCAGCCGCAAGGTGCGCGTGCTGCGTGGCCTCTCCGGTATGGGGACAGTAGTCACCATCTGTGGCATAGCGGCGATGCTTTTTGGCTCTCTCTATGGCAGTGTCTTTGGTTTCGAGGAGGTGCTTGAGCCGCTATGGATGCGGCCGCTTGAGAACATCATGGATATCCTGATAAGCACCATTGGCATCGGCATCGGGTTACTCAGCCTGGGGATGGTCTTTAATATCATCAACGCGGTGTTGGCCCGCCGGTGGGGTCGCTTGTTTTTCGATCACAACGGCCTGGTCGGCTTAATCTTCTACTGGTCACTGATCGGGTTGGCAGCCAGCGCCTTTGCAGGTGATCTGCCCATCAGCCCCACCCCGCTTGCCGCGCTGGCCGTCGTATCCGGCTTGCTGGTGACATTCTCCAAAGTGTTGGAGCGATTGGTTGAGGGACGGCGGCCACTCATCGAGGGGGGGCTCAGTGCGTATTTGATAGAGACGCCTATCGAGTTGTTCGAGACGCTCATCAGACTCTTGAGCAACACCATCTCTTACGTTCGTATGGGGGCTTTCGCCGTAGCACATGGTAGCCTGAGTATGGTGATATTTCTCCTGGGGGAGGCCGTCAGCCCGACACATGGTCTGGCTTACTGGATCATGGTGGTGCTGGGCAACCTGTTCATCATCGGTTTCGAGGGGCTGATCGTGAGCATTCAGACCCTGCGTCTGGAATACTACGAGTTCTTCGGCAAGTTCTTCACCGGCGGGGGCGTACCCTATCGTCCGCTGACGCTGGTCCCGAGGGAGAAATGATAGGGGTCTGACTAAAATGACCGGACGCCTCGCTTCAGCGAGGATTTTCCGGCTGAAGCCGGACGTCCAGCCAATTTTGATAGGGTGTTG
>QMOC01000160.1 GCA_003648085.1 Chloroflexota bacterium | reverse complement strand
CTGAGCGAACCGTTGATCCACCTGAGCGAACCGTTGATCCACCTGGGTGAAGCGATGGTCTATATAAAGCCGCAGTTCCTCAATGCGACGCTCGAGTTGCTCGCGGGTCTCCTCAATATAAAGCCGCAGTTCCTCGATGCGACGCTCGAGTCGCTCGCGGGTCTCCTCAATCCGTTGACCGTTATACTCGATGGCCTCTTCTAGCCGCCGGATCTCGCTCCCAACGAACTGCTCATAATAAGGAGGCACCCGCTCCCGCTCTCGACGCATCGAGGCCAACAGTGCCTGTTCGAGGCGAGGATAGAGACGTGCCTGCAATACATCCAGTGTGGTTTCATCTACCGGTACTGTGGCTTGGGGCATGATGAACTCCTAAACCTGATGATCTGGATTTGTTCAATTATACTGTGAAACCGGATTTAGAGCAACAGCCGACCAATGTCCTCGCGCCTTCTGCTTCCTGTTCCTTGCTCTCCTGTCCCTGTGAGATTGAATTCGGGCGGCGACCGGTGATTTCACCTCTCCCGCCACTGCTGAGTGAGGGCCACTTGGGCGGCGTAATCGGCCACCTGGCGCTCAATCTCCGCCTCGTCCCAGCCCAGGCGCGGAGCCATCAGTTCGGCCACGGCACGGGCCCGCTCCAACCCTCCGTCCCGCCTCTCGTATATCACGTGGGTGCGGCGGATGAGCACGTCGCACACACTCAGCGCCATCTCGTGCTGCACGGCGTAGAGCACCTCCGCCATCAGATAGGGCAACTCCGGCACGATGTGCTCCCCCAGGCTGGGATTCTCCTCCACATAGGCCAGTATCCACGCAGTATCACCGCCGTAAGTATCTATCAGGTGCCTGCCCACCGGTTCGTCCACGCCGCTCACCTGTATGCGCTCTATCCGCGCGCCCTCCAGCGGCTCTTTAGTGCGGCATTCAGAATGCACGTGAACGCCAAACTCCTCCGCCAGTTTCTTTTGGATGTGATCGGTGAGTTGCTCGGCCATCAGCCGGTGTATGGTCAGTTTGCCGCCGGTGATGGTGACGAGGCCGGATTCACCCTCCATAATCACGTGCTTGCGGGAGAGGGCGGACGGGCTGCCCGGAGCAGACACGAGCGGACGCAGGCCCGCAAAAGTGCTGATGATGTCGTCGTACCGGATCTGTGCGCCGGGAAAGGTGTGCTGCGTCGCTTCCAGCAGGTAGTCCACATCGTCAAGGGTGGCGGCCGGGTTGTCCAGGTCACCCTGGTAGTCGGTGTCGGTGGTGCCGATGAGGGCAAAGTCGCCCCAGGGGATGAGGAAAATGTGGCGACCGTCGCGGGGGACATTGAAGATGACGGCGTGCTGGCTACGCAACCGCGCACGGGGGATGAGCAGATGGATCCCTTTCGTCGGACGGATGATCGGTCTTTCACGGCGTTGGTCCAGTTCGCGCACGCGGTCTGTCCAGACGCCGGTGGCATTGACGACGACTTTGGCGCGCACTTCGATCTCCCGACCGCTCACCACGTCCACAACGTGAGCACCGACGACGCGCCCTCCGGCTTTCACCAGCCCGGTCACGCGGGCGTGGTTGACCATCACCGCGCCGTGGATGTGAGCAGCCTTGGCCGTCGTAAGCGTCAGGCGGGCGTCGTCCACCTGGGCGTCGTAGTAGCGGGCGACGCTCAGCAGTCCCCGTCCGGCGACCAGCGGTTCGCGCCACTGCACCTCCGCCGGATGTAGCCAGCGGTGGCGTTGGACGTTGCGGAAGAGGCTCAATGCGTCATACAATATCATCCCGGTGCGAAGTTTCCAGGGAGCCGGCCTCTGCCCCCGATAGAGGGGGTAGAGGAAAGCCAGCGGGCGCACCAAGCGAGGGGCGATCTTGCGCATTACGCGCCGCTCGCTACATGCGTCGAACACCAACTTAAATTCGCCGTATTCCAGGTAGCGGATGCCACCGTGGATGAGTCGAGTAGAGCGGCTGCTGGTGCCGCTGCCGAAGTCATCCCTTTCGACCAGAGCGGTGTGGAAGCCGCGCATCGCCGCGTCGCGGGCCACCGCCACGCCGGTGATGCCACCGCCGATGATCAACAGGTCGAAGTCCTCCTGAGCCAGGCGTTCTACATTTTCCTGACGGGTAGCAGCGGAGAAAGGACGCACGGAGGAAAGTTCTTCCATTTTCATCATTTCCTTTTACTTTACGAGTGCAAAAGGATACCGGGGTTCATAATGCCGGTGGGATCAAAAGTCTGCTTGACCGTCCGCAGCACTTTCATACCCACCGGGCCAATCTCTTCCTTCAGCCACGGGGCGTGGTCGCGGCCTATGCCGTGATGGTGGGTCAGGGTCCCGCCGGCGGCCAGGATGGCGTCGGTGGTGGCCTGCTTGACCGCCTGCCATTGGGCCTGCTTCGCCAGCGGGTCGGGGTCGGGCGTCTGACGACTTAGGAAGGTCGAGTAGAGTGAGGCGCCGTGTTCGTAGGCGTGAGAGATGTGGGTCATTACGTAGCCCGGGCCGCCGCCGGTGGCAGCGATGGCCCCTTTCATTGCACTGACCATCGCCCTGTAAAGGTGCATCAGGTTCGACCAGGTGGTGGCCGTCTCCAGTGTATCCACCATGACGCCGTGACCGAGGAGCGTATCACGCAAGTAGGGCTGGGCGTAGCGGTCGCGTATCCAGGAGCGCCCCACCGCCCGTCCCAGTGAGAGACCCCGGTGATCGCCGCATATCTCCAAAGCCAGGTCCCACTGCCGGGTAACCCATTCGGCGTCCCCGTCGAAACCCAGCAGCATCAAAGTGCTGCCCGTAATGAGATCATACCCCCGTATCTTCAGGTACCACCCGAGCAGATCGTCGGCCAAGCGGCGTAGACCGTGGTGTTCGTGGCCCATCACAGCGTAGGCGGCTGTCTCGGGCGCGTCAGAAAGGCGCACGATGGCCGGGTGCAAATCCGGGTTCTGCATCAGAGCGCGGAAAGCAGCGACGCCGTCCTCCAGATTGTGGAAAAGGATGCCGCGATAATCTTGCACCGCCGGCAGGGGGTGGATGCGCATTGTGGCCTCGGTGATGACACCATAGGTGCCCTCAGAGCCGATGAGCAGTTGCAGCAGGCTGGGGCCGGCAGCGGTGGCAGGTGTGTTTTTCGTCTCGATGATGCCGACCGGTGTGACGCCCCGCACAGCCTGGGGCATGTCCTCGATCTTGCCGTAGCCGATGGAGTTCTGACCGGCCGAGCGAGTGGCGATCCAGCCGCCGAGGGTGGAGAACTCGAAGGATTGGGGGAAATGGCCCAGCGTGAAGCCCTGCGCATTCAGTTGCGCCTCCACCTCCGGGCCGGTCGCGCCGGCCTGGATGCGGGCTGTGCGCGAGACTGGGTCTACCGCGAGTACGTGATCCAGCCGGGCCAAGTCGAGGGTGATGGTGGGACGGTCGCCAGGCTCCGGCTCGACGCCACCCAGGACGGAACTGCCGCCGCCGAAAGGGATAATAGCGACGCCACGGTCGGCGGCCCAGGCCAGCAGGGCAACGATCTGCCCCTCGTCGGCAGGGTAGACGACGGCGTCAGGGGGATTGGGAATGTGACCGGCGCGGACGCGAATCAGGTCACGATAGGATTTGCCGTAGGCATGCTCGACGCGGGCCCGTTTGTCGGTGCGCACCGTCTCTTCGCCCAGCAGTCTACGCAGAGATGAGAGCATAGGAGCGTCCAGGCGTGGCGGGCGCAGTGAAATTTCCTCCAGGGAGACGGGCAGCGTCTCGTGCTCGATTGCCTCGTCGGGTAGTTCGAGCCATTTCTGGAGTGTGGGCCAGAAGGCGGGGCGGCCCTCCAGTGAGTAGTCCTGATCGAGTGTGCCCCACCCCCACCAGCGTAAGTTTGGGATATCCATTCGCACGTCCTCCTTGAAGATGTCGCGTGTTTAGAGAATTCTCCGCCGGCGCCACAACACCCCCACTGGGTAACCAATCATCTTGGCGATGTCGCCGGTGATGCGGATGACCGGCACCCACAGCGCCGCCTGCAACTTCTGGGTCAGGCTGAGGCCGCCCCACATCCGCGTCAGTCGTCGCCAGGGCACCCAGAACATCCCAGGTATGGAGATCAGATAGAGTGCCCACCACCAGGGGCTGACCAGTGCCCCGGCAAGGGCGATGAGCGGCGTGGCGACCAGGTAGGTCAGGTAGCGGATGGCATGCCGCCTGCGCCACAGGTCCGCCCTGCCGTCGCCCCGTGCGTAGCGGTAGTACTGCACAAAGAAGGCACGCAGGCTGGAGCGCGGGCGGAAGTGAACCAATGCCTCAGGGACAAAGACGAACGGCCCATACAGATCGCGCAGCCGGAAGTCGAAGATCAAATCCTCGCAGTAGTCGAGCCACTCCGGGTAGCCTCCCACCGCAGCCCAGGCGCTCTTGCGAAAGGCGACCGAGCGGCTGGAAGGGTTGAAATGCGCGGGATTGATCTCCCGCAACTCCGGGAGTACCGTCGCGCCCATCGCCGTCTCGAAGACCGTCTGCGGGTCGGGGCGGAAGAAGCCGGCCACGACCTGCGTCTCAGCATCCTCAAACGGCGCGACGATTCTCTCCAGCCACTGCGGACTCAAACACACGCCGGCATCGGTCACAGCAATGACCCCACCCGTGGCTGCCCTGATCGCCGCGTTACGCCCCTCCGAGATGTTGGCCCCCGGCCGCCGGATGACACGCAACGGCAGACGGCTTTCGGCCTCCAGCAGCAATAGCGTGTCGTCGGTCGAGCCGCCGTCGCAAACGACCACCTCATCCGGTGGACGGGTCTGAGCGGCCAGGCTGTCGAGCAATCGGGGGAGGCTATCCGCCTCGTTCAGCACCGTGATGACGACAGAGACACGCATCGGTAAAATTATACACGAGGATGTGTCCACCGCCAAACCCCGGTTTCTTCGCCGATGGGGGATGGGTAGAACACGGATTTCAAGACAGTAACGGACCGGGTTCTACTCCCGGTGTTTGGTCCGAAATTCGGTGCATTGATCCGTCGCTGTCCTAGCATCCGTGTTCTCAAGCACAGGGAACAAATTTGACATTTAAGCGCAAGCGTGGTATAGTTACACTTGTAGGACGCGGTAAGTTCAGGTAGCGATATTCATCCTGCCCAGGCTTACGGGGCCTGGGCAGTTTGTGTATTTGCCTCCTCTCGAACCATCCCGGCCTACAGAATATCACAAGTAAGGAGCATAAGTAAGGTGAACGAGAGAGAAACCGGAACCGTCAAGTGGTTCAGCAACGCCAAAGGCTACGGATTTATCACGCGCGATGGGGATGGAGATGTGTTTGTCCACTACACCGCCATCGAAGGCGCGGGCTTCCGGACGCTCGACGAAGGTCAGCGAGTTGAATTCAACGTCGAGCAAGGCCCTAAAGGCCTGCAGGCCACCCACGTCACCCCGCTGTAAGACAGAGAGCGGGCTTCCATGCGAAGCGGCAGTGATCCATATCTAGAGGAGGCAGTATGACCAAGAAATTATACGTCGGTAACCTGAGTTACACTGTGACCCAGGCTACCTTGGAGGAGTTGTTCGGCTCCGTCGGCGAGGTCACGTCAGTTAATCTCATCACCGACCGCATGACGGGGCAATCGCGTGGGTTTGGCTTCGTCGAGATGGCCGACAGCACGTCTGCCCAGCAGGCCATTGACCAACTCAACGGCCGTGTGTTGGACGGTCGAGCGATCAAGGTGGCAGAGGCCCGCCCACGGCAGCCACGCGGCTTCCATGACGAGCCACGCGGGGGACGCCGACGCCGTTACTAAGCGCGCTGTACAAGCGCAGACAAAGGAAACCGTGCACGTTGACATTGCGCCAGCGTGCACGGTTTGTCATTTCGGCAGTGGAAGCCATCGTACCCGATCTTGCCTCAGGGGGCAGATGCGGATACATCCTCGCATTCACACGCCTGGGCGATCGCCTCGATTTCGACCCGCGCCCCCAGTGGCAACGCGGCTGCCTGTACCGCCGAGCGGGCAGGCGGGCTTTCCGGGAAGAACTCGGCGTAGACCGCGTTCATACGGGCGAATTCCCCAATGTCCTGCAGGAAGACCGTGGCCTTGACGACGTGCTTCAGGCAGGAGCCGCCTGCCTCCAGCACTGCCCTGAGGTTCTCCAATGCCTGGCGGGTTTGGCTTTCGATGTCCGGGCCGGCGAATTCCTTCGTGCCGGGGACGATGCCCAACTGCCCGGCGGTGAAGATAAAATCACCTACACGCACTCCCTGTGAGTATGGCCCGACTGCTGCCGGAGCCTTGTCTGTGACAACGATCTGTTTCTCCATTTTATGCCTCCTCGCACCTGACGTCTGACACTTGACGGTATTTGTTTACCGCCTCATTGGCCGGTGCAACGGATGGACGGCGGATAAACGGATGAGATGACCGCCCTTATCATCACCGGCTCGGTGCGGCGATTTTGCCGCCGGACACTTTTCGAGCAGGGG
>QMOC01000159.1 GCA_003648085.1 Chloroflexota bacterium | reverse complement strand
GCCCGGTGGTTCACCGCCGGGCGGACGTGCGAGAAACCGGCAACGACTTTTTGGAGATGACCAGTGCCAGACGAGACTCTAAACATTCCCTGTGCTACAAATCTCCTCGGCTACCCGCTGGACGCCAGGCGTAGTCGCCGGAACAGCCATGGTGCTCCTAACCCAGCCCACAGTCCCACCAGCGCGTAACGCACGACGCGCATAACGAAGTAGAGCGGCTCCCCCTCGCCGGGGAAGACGAGTTTGAGTCCGAAGTAGAGGGCAAGCAACGCAATTGCGCCGACCAGGAAGCGTACCGCGCGCTGCCACAGCGGGCCAGACGCGCTGAAAGGGGCTATATGCCTGGTCAGCGCTACTCCTGTGCCCATCCCTATCAGCACTGCCATCGGGCTGGCTGTATCCTTGGTGGGGTGGATCAGCAACAATGCCAGCGGCACGGCCACAATCAACGCCAGTTGCACGGTCAGGCTGGCTTTCTTCAGCCAGGCCTCGATGCGTGGCTCCAGCGCTAGGTACGCCGCCAGGAAGGCAGCGCCGACCGCCCAGCCGCTCAACACATCGGTGGGGAAGTGCACTCCCAGGTAGATGCGGGAGAAGCCAATCAATACCATCAGCAGGATGGCGACGACCCACAGCCAGGTCTTGCGGAACCCGGCCGCGATGGTGCCCCACACGACGACTGCTGATTCCGAGTGACCGCTGGGCAGCCCGTATCCCTCGGCGTCGTACAACTTCACCGTCGGGTCGAGTTCGAAAGGGCGCGGGTGAGCGAACAGGTCCTTGAGGCCGGTGTTGATGTAGGTCGAGAGGAGAAAGGCAAAGGCCAGGCGTGCCCCCACCGCGAAGTCCACGCACCAGAAGATCAGGGGGAGGAGGATAAGGAAGAATTCCTCATTGCCCATGAAGGTGATGGCTTTGAAAATCGCATCGAGCGTCGGTCCATGCACCAGTTGGATAATGCGGATGATGTCAAGTCCCCATTGCCATATTGCTTCCATCGCTGCCTCCTGTTTGAAGTGAAGAACAAAACCGTCGGTGGTCGGGTCACCGACGGTTTCCAATAGGCTATTCGGTTGTCAGTGGCGACGGGCAGACTTGAACTGCCAACCAAGGGCTTATGAGTCCCCTGCTCTGCCATTGAGCTACGTCGCCATAACTCCGGGTTATGAGTTGCTACTCCATAACTGCTCAAATTATACCTTATCAGGCTTTGCATGTCAAGCGCGTTTCGCTCCCCAGCAGCGTAGCCGGTGGGAAAAGCCGGCCCCGTTTGCGTCTACCTTTGCCCCACAAGGTCAGTGCCATCCCATCAGGTGCTGACCTTGTCTCAGTCCGTTGTTGTCCTGCACTCCGCCGCTCTTATTATTTGGACAACGACCTGGGCGATTCTCCCGATGCTCACCGGACGGGGCAGGTAAGCGGCGCAATGCTCACGTAACGAGTTAAAGGTTGCCCGACGAAGCGCACTCACACTCAGCACCAGCGGTGCGTCCGGCAGTGCAGTCATCAACCGTTCCACGTCCTCACGGGTCATCTGCTGGCCGGCATCCACGACCAGCAGTATGGGATGGAGGCCCACGATCTGGACGAGGCCAAGTGCCTCGTTCACTCCCGGCGCCGACACGACATCACAGCCGCACGTTTCACCCAGTTGCGCCGCCAGTAGCGCACGGGTCCGCCAGTTGGCGGAGACCACCAGGATGGGGTGAGAGGGTGCGGGAGTCACCTGGGGCTCAACATTCGCTGTATCCGCAGGCATAGCACTTCCGACATCCTTCTTCGTTCACTAACGTGGCGTGGCCACACTCCGGGCACAGATCACCTGTGGAGAAAAGTGGCAACTGTTCGGCCATCTTTGCTTCTCCTGGTGGCTCGACCATCCCCAAATGCTCGGCCAGCACCTGGGCCACGCCGTCGGGCAGGCTGCGTACTCGGTCGCGCCCGAAGCCCAGCGGCCGCCCGCCGCCGATGCCCTTCAATTGCTTCACCACCTGCTTGAGCCGGCGCGTTGCCGAGAGCGGGGAGGGAATGCGGAGGATGAGTGAGATGAGCCGCCCGATGGCCTCCGCCACCGCTGCCGTGTCCGACCCCGCCTTGCCCACGTTCAGGAAGATCTCAAAGGGCTCGCCTTCGCCATTGACATTGATCGTGATGTAGGCCGTCCCCAGCGGCGTGCCCAGACGGTAAGTCCGGCCCTCCAGGCAGTGCGGCCGGGGCCGCACGGTCGCAGGCACCATTATGCCACGGATCTGCTGCTTGGCCCGCCGTGTCGCCTCCGTCTCCAGCACTACCCTCTCCCGCGAGCCGGTGACGTATACTGTGAGCCCTTTGCAGCCCAGTTTCCAGGCCAGTTGGAAGGCCCGCGCTACGTCGCCGGGAGTGGCTGTGGCGGGACAATTGATCGTCTTCGAGATGCTTGAATCCACAAACGCCTGTAGCGCCGCCTGCATGCGCACGTGTTCCTCAGCGGTGATGTCGCCGGCCACGACGAAGACGTCGCGCACGACTGGGGGCACATCCTCGACGTCCTGACAACTCCCGGTCACCATCACCTGCTGTACGATGCGCTCACGAGACGCATCATCCAGCCCCGCCTCTCTCAGCGCCTGCAGGAAGAGCGGGCTCACATACCGAAGTTCGAGGTCCCGACCGTTATCGTTCACGTGGCGCGTGTAGGCCAGCGCGAAGACCGGCTCGCAGCCGTAGGCCTCGCAGCCGGCGATGGTAGCGACGGTGCCCGTGGGCGCGACGGTGGTCTGGGCAGCGTTGCGGATGCCGTATTGCTTGATGCCGGCGACGATGGCATCCCAGTCCAACGGCGGGCGGCCCCACTTCTCCAGCCGCGTGTAGGGGGTCAGAGGCCGTGGCGGGGTCCAGCGCATATCGTCGGGGTCGTAGATGCTGCCCTGGATGGCGGGGAACGGTCCGCGTTCCCGCGCCAACTCGATGCCGGTACGCATCGCGTGGTAGCGGATGAACTCCATCACCTGGGCCGCCAACTCCTGGCCCTCTTCGCTGCCGTAGCGCACCCGCAGATGGTACATCAGGTCGCCCAGCCCCATTATGCCCAGCCCGATGCGCCGGGTACGATGAGCCGCCTCCTTGAGTTGCGGCACGGAGGGGACGTAGGCGTTAGCGTTGATTACATTATCTAGGAAGCGCGTCGCCCATTCGATTGTCTCCCGTAACTTCTCCCAATCCACCGCCGGACGGCCGTTGCCCCCATAGCGCACGTGCCGCGCCAGGTTGATCGAGCCCAGGCAGCAGTTTTCGTAAGGGAGCAATGGCTGTTCGCCGCAAGGGTTCGTCGCCTCATACTCCCCCAGGTGCGGACACGGATTATCCCGGTTAGCGGTGTCCAGGAAGAGCATCCCCGGCTCCCCATTGCGGTGCGCCCCGGCGACGATCTCGTCGAAAATCTCCCGCGCCCGTACGGTCTTCCAGACCTTGCCGTCCTGGGGATTGACCAAGTCAATCGTGCCGTCTTCCTCCACCGCCAGCATAAAGGCGTCACTCACGCCGACGGAGATGTTGAAGTTAGTGATGGCGTCCTCGTTGGTCTTGCAGCGGATGAATTCAAGGATGTCGGGGTGGTCCACGCGCAGCACGGCCATATTAGCGCCACGCCTCGCTCCGCCCTGGCTGACGATGCCGGAGGCGACGTCGAAGACCCGCATGAAGCCCACCGGGCCGGTGGCCCGGCCTCCGCTGCTATGGACCACAGCCCCCTTGGGACGCAGATGGGAGAAAGAGAAGCCCGTTCCGCCGCCGGTCTGCTGGATGAGCGCCGTGTCACGCAGTGTCTGGAAGATGCCGTCGGGCTCGCGGCCCATATCGTCGGAGATGGGAAGGACGAAACAGGCCGCCAGTTGTCCCAGCGGCGTTCCGGCCCCTGTGAAAGTCGGCGAGTTGGGCAAGAAACGGAGGCTGGTGATCAAATCGTAGAAGATCGCCTCTGTCTCCGCCACATCACCGCCCCAATCCTCCTCGACAGCGGCGATGTGAGAAGCCACGCGGTGGAACATCTGCTCGACTGTCTCTATTGGTTCACCGTCGGGGCCCTTGCGCAAATAGCGGCGCTTCAAGACAGCGAGAGCATTTTCGGTCAACTTGATCTCTGACTTTACCTGCTGTCTAGGCGGCGAAACCGTTGCTGTCTGAACTGTGCTTGCCATCACTGCCTCCATTACTGAGGATCGCTCCTGCCCTATTCTCGCTCCCCCAACAGACGATCAATCTCTGCCCGCACTGCCTCTAGGTCCTCCAGTCCCAGATAGACGATGGCGTAGCGAATGTAGGAGACTGGGTCCAACGCCTTAAGTTCCTCGATAGTCAGGTCGCCGATGACGCGGCTGGGAATCTCCGCCTTGCCCATCTGGCGGATGTGGGCCTCGACCCGGTCCACCAAGCGCTCCAAGTCGTCGGCTGAGACAGGCCGCCGGGCACAGGCAGTACGCAGGCCTGAGAGTAACTTTTCCCGCTCAAACTCCTCTCGCCGGCCATCCCGCTTGACCACCAGCGGAGTGGTCAGGATAGCCCGCTCGATGGTGCTAAAACGTCGTTCACACGCTTTGCACACACGGCGACGACGTACACCCTGTGCGCTGCGGGTCGTATCAATCACCCGCGTGCGAGTATGGCCGCAATAGGGACATTTCATCGCTTTGTCCTCCCAGATAGGATGGGGGCCGAGCATACGCCAGATATGGGGGTTGAGGGAAATAAAAACCCCACATCTGGGGGGTTCTATGCGTGGCAGATTATATCACACACTTGCGCAGCACACAAGCGCATTTGGCCATGTTACCTTAAAAATTCTGTTGTGAGGACCAAGTTTAAGATTGGGGGGTGACTGCTGTTCCTCTCCCGTCTCTTGACTTCCGGCGCACGTGCAGCCGCAGGCCCTCCAGGGAAACGACCTCAACCTGCTCACCTGCGGCAATTGGCCCATCATCGGCCACCGCCGTCCACAGTTCCCCCGCCACCCACACCGTTCCCTCGGGGTCGAGCGGGGTCCGGACGCTTCCCAGGTGGCCGATTATCGTCTCTGGGCCAGTCACCGGCTGCAGTCTCTGCGCCCGCAGCCCCTTGGCCACGATGAAGGCGAAGAAAGCCCCGGTCACCAACGCCGTCGCCACTACCAGAGGCACCGAGACCCTACCATAAGGTGAGTGGGCCGGCACGTTGAACAGGACCAGCGCCCCCACGATGAGCGTTCCGACGCCGACAAAGGTCAGCGCCTGCACGCCTGGGGTCTTGAGGTCGAGGAAAAAGAGGACGAAGGACACGCCGATGAGCACCAGGCCCAACCAGTTGAGCGGCAGGATACGCATGGCGTAGGCGGCCAGCGCCAGGCAGAGCACACCCAGGAAGCCGGCCACCCATCCGCCCGGAGCCGAAAGTTCCAGATAGATGAGTTGGATGCCGAGGATCAGGAGGAGGAAGGCGATGTTGGGGTTGATGAGCACGCTCAGGATCTGTTCGATAGGAGACATCGGCACCTCGCGCACTGTGGCGCTGGCTGTGTGCAGCGTCACCTCACCTGTGCCCAACGGCACCGTGCGTCCATCGAACTGCGTCAGCAAGTCGTTCAGGTCTTCTGCGATCACGTCAATCAGACCCAGGTCCAGCGCCTCTTGCTCATCGGCGGTCTCGCTTTCGCGGATAGCCCGCTCGGCCCACTCCACCACGGCCTCGCCCCGTCGGGCGGCGAAGACTCCGGCGTGCTCCACCAGCACGTTGACCATTTTCTCCATCGTCTCGGCATCCACCTCCGCGCCGCCTGGGACCACCGGATGGGCCGCGCCGATGGTCGTGCGGGGAGCCATCGCTGCCCCCGAGGCTGCCAACGTGATCAGCGTGCCGGCTGAGGCGGCCATTCCACCCCGTGGCCAGACGTAGACGATGACCGGCACCTCCGCGTTCTCCAGCGTCTCCATAATCTTGAGCGTGGCAGTGACGTCCCCGCCGGGGGTGTCGAGCAGGATGACTACGGCCTGCGCTCCCTCCCGCCCGGCCAGCGCGATACCCCGGCTGATGTAATCGGCGGTCGCGCTCGAAATCGCTCCGTCCACCGTCAGCACGTAGACTTCCCGCTCCGCCTGCGCACCTGCGTTCGACGTCAACGCAGCCAGCAGGCACAGCGCCAATGCCAGTACACGCATCATCTGCTCGTCACCCTCGCCCAATCCGCTAGGAAGCGCTCCAATCCCACATCGGTGAAGGGGCTGCGGATCATCTTCTGCAACACGCCAAAGGGCACGGTGATGATGTCTGCTCCGGCAAGAAGCGCATCCACGACGTGTGCCGTGTGGCGGATGCTGGCCGCCAACACCTGGCAGTCAAAACCGTAGTTGTTGAAGATGGCCCGCGTCTGGCGCACGACTTCCATTTTTGTCCTACGTTATGAAGTGTGGGCCGCCCAGGGCATAGGTGCCCAGCAGGACCTGGGCCATTCTGACCATCATAGCGGTGATGGTGATGACCGCCTCGGGTGTGGGGCCCAATGCCACCAGACCG
>QMOC01000158.1 GCA_003648085.1 Chloroflexota bacterium | reverse complement strand
TCCATACCCACCGCCAGTTTTAGAAGCACCACGTTCGGCTCCAGGCCACGCCAGGGAAGCACGTGCCGCTTCGGCCGGCGTTCGACGATGACGGCGTCCCCTTCCACCCGGCCCAGCGGCCCCCAGCCGGGCGATTGGAAAGTTGCCGTGCTAAGCGTGTGCATCTTGGTGACATACCGCGCAGCGTGGATCTCGTCGTTGAAAACGACGACCGCGCCCAGGCCCCGCGTCTGTGGCGCTGCTGCGACGCGCACGGCGGCCAGTAGATTGGCCTGGCCCTCATACCCCACATCGGAAGCGGCCCGCATCGCGCCGGTGAGCACGACGGGCCTCTCCCCCGGCACGGTCAGATCGAGCAGGTAGGCCGTCTCCTCCAGCGTGTCGGTGCCGTGGGTGATGACCACGCCGCCCACATCGGGCTCCGCCACTAACTCGGCCACGCGCTCGCGAATGGCACACAGCGTATCGAGCCGGAAGTGGGAACTGGGCATCCGGACCACCTCCTCCACTTCCAGTTGCGGCAGCCCGGACGGGAGTACCGCCGTGAGTTCGTCTGCGCCGAGGATGGGAATGGCCCCGCCTGCCTCGGCGTCGTACTGCATAGCGATGGTACCGCCGGTGGTCAGAATGGCGATGTGGAGATTAGAGGTTGATGATTGTTGGAGATTGGTTTTTGGCATGGCAACTTGGTGACAAACCCGCCCGGCACAGGCGGGTGGTAAATCCGCCCTACGCTAATCCAATTTGAGCGACACCACCTGTGAAACCCCATCTGCCCCCATCGAGACGCCGTAGATGGTATCGGCTGCCTCAATGGTGACCCGGTTGTGGGTGATGACGACGAACTGAATCTTCTCCGCCAACTCCTCCAGATGCACACGGAAGCGGACCACGTTCGCCTCGTCGAGCATCGCGTCCACCTCGTCAAGCACGCAGAAGGGAGTCGGGCTGACGTGGAGGAGGGCGAATAAGAGCGCCGCCGCGGTCAGTGCTCGCTCCCCGCCGGAGAGGAGCGCCAGCCGCTGCGCCCGCTTGCCCGGCGGCCGGGCGACGATGTCCACCCCTGTGTTCATCAGGTCACCGGGCTCGGTCAACTCCAGCCGCGCCGAGCCGCCGTTGAACAGAGTCGTGAACGTCTCGGAGAACCGGGCCGCCACCGCGTCGAAGGTCTCCCGAAAAGCAGCCTCCATCAATCCGTCCAGTTCGGCCACCACCTGGCGCAGTTGGGCTGAGGCCGTCTCCAGGTCGGATGCCTGCTCAGTGAGGAAGCGATACCGCTCCTGAACCTCGGCGTACTCAGCGGGGGCGTTAGGATTGACCGATCCCAGCCGACGGAGGCGAGCCTTAAGACGCTGAATCTCCTCCTCCAACCCGTCAGGCAGTTCCTCGACGACAGGCAGTTGTGAGACCAGTGGTCGCAGCGGCAACGGGGCCTGTGCCGTGACGCTCTCCGCCAGTTCCAGTTCGACCAACCCCAAATCCTCCTCGATGCGTCGGGCCAGCAACTCCAACTCATCCCGGCAGCGGGCGACTTCCAGTTGGGCACGGCCATAACGGGCCTCCGTATCGCGCACCCGATCACGGCCTCGCCTCTCCTGCTCCTCCAACGCTATCTGCTCCTCGCTGAGGCGCGTCAGTTCCTCCTCTGCCGGCTGAATATGCGTGCGTGCCTGGTGCAATTGCGCTTCCAGTTGGGTCACCTCCGCGCGCAATTCTTCCACGCGGGCGATGATAGCGGTATGTTCGTTCTTTAGTTCCCCAACCCGTTGTCGCCGGGCAGCCATCTGTGCCCGAAGTCGCTCTAGCAGCGCGGCCTCCCGTTGCAGGGCGACTTTCTGACTGCGTAAGGCCTCTTCCGCCACTGCAACCTCGGTGCGGGCCGGCCCCACCGTCTCTCGCTCCATCTGCGCTGCTTCCTCGCGAGCCTCCATCGCCCGCCGGGCCAGTTCCTCCAACTCGGCCTCCAACGCCGCGATCTGCTCCGCTTCCGCCTGGTACTGCTCCTCGGCTTCCTGACAGCGCCGTTGAGCCTCCTTCAACCGCGCAGGCAGTTCTCGCCGCTTCCGTTCACCTGCAAGGACGCCGCCTGCACCGGCCCTCCCCACCGAGAGGGCACCGTCGGCCCGCAAAACAATGCCCATGGCAGTGACACAGCGGCTCCCTGGCGGCATGGCGGGGAGCAGCGCCCACGCCGCCGACAAGTCATCGCACAGGGCGACGACCCCCAGTACCGCTTCAACCGCCGGTCGCACGCGCTCATCGCAGACGACGACGGCGGCGGCACGGAGAGCGCCCGAGGGAAGCGGCGGAGACGGGCGTAGGCCGTCCAGTGGCAATAACGTCACGCGCCCCCCGGCAGATTCGATAACTCGGCGCACCTCCTCGACAAGCGACGCTTGTTCTACGACGACAGCCTGAAGGTCATCGCCCAGCGCCGCTTCGACGGCACACTCCCACTCGGGAGGCACCCGGATTAACGCCGCCAACGGCCCAACGACACCGTCCAGGTTGGCTCGAAGCAACCCCTGGACGCCAACACCATAGGCACCCCGCATCCGGCTCAGCGCTTCTTGCTCGCCCGCCAGACGGGCCGCCTCCGCGCGGGCCTCGATAAGCGCCCGATTCAACCCTTCCAGCCGCGTGCGCCGGGTGCGCAACTCCTGCTCAACCTGGGCGTACCGCCGGGCCAGTTCCTGTGCTCGTCCCCGGACGGCTGCCCACTCTCGCTCCAGATCCACCAACCGCTTCTGGCGCTCCGCCAGTTCGCGTTCCAGTCGCTCAACTTGAGAGCGAGCCTGTGCGACCTTCTCCGCCTGCGCTTCTTGCTGGCCGCTCAGTGGTTCAAGTTCAGCCAGAAGTTCCTCGCCTCGGGCCTTGAGCAGCCGTGCCCGTTCCTCTGCTACGGCCAGTTGGCGCTGCACCTCGTCAGCCCTGGCGTGAAGGTCGGCACTTTCGCGGTGCCACTCGCGTAGATTGACACGCAGTTCACTCTCCCGCTGGCGCAGTTGGGCCAACCCTTCACTCAGCGCGGCCACCTCTCTCCGCCGCGCCTCCAGGCTGGCTTCCAGTGCAGAGGCTCTCTCCAGGGCGCGGTCCAGCGCCTCCTGCTGTCGCCCCCAATGGTAGCCGTACCAGGTGCGCTGCAAACGCTCCAGATGGGCAGCCAGCCGCCGATGCTCCTCCACCCGCTCCGCCTCCCGCTCCAGGCGTGACAGGCGAGGGGTGATTTCGTTGATAATGTCGTGAATACGCTCCAGATTGCGCTGCGTCTCATCCAGGCGTCGGACGGCCTCCTCCCGCCGGGCACGGTAGAGGCTGATACCGGCGGCCTCCTCGAAGAGCATACGCCGTTCCTGAGGCCGCAGTGAGAGCGCCGCGTCCACCAGCCCCTGACCAATGACAATGTAGGCACGCTGCCCCAAGCCACTTTCGGCCAGCAATTCGGTGATGTCGCGCAACCGCACCCGTGCCCCGTTGATGAAATACTCATTGTCACCGGAGCGATAGGCGCGGCGCGTGATGGTGACCTCGCCGAACTCAATCGGCAGCCAGCCGTCGGAGTTGTCGAGGGTCAGGGCAACCTCGGCCATACCGGCCCGAGCACGACGTCGCCCGCCGGCGAAGATCATATCGGCGGTGGACTTGCCCCGCAGGACACGCATACTCTGCTCGCCCAGCACCCAACGAATAGCATCGGCGACGTTCGACTTGCCGCTACCGTTAGGCCCAACGATGGCCGTGATGCCAGTGGGGAATAGAAACTCGGTCTTGGTCGCGAAGGACTTGTAGCCCTGGAGCGTGAGATGCTTGAGGCGCATAGTGTGGATGGAGTATACCGCGCTTGGGACGAGATGGCAAGTTGCGAATAGAGCCGTGCTGACCCTTCGACTTATTGCGATATCCCCTCTGCCTCCTGGCAGAGTCGAATACCCTCCAGCGCGTTTGGTTCCTCAGGGTCTATCTGGAGCGCCGCGTCAAAGAGAGGATACGATTTCTCGCACTCGGCCATATAAAAATAGGCCAGGCCCAGTGTGTAGAAGTAATCAATCCGCGGTCCCTCGACCCATCCGGTCTCGAGTTCTGCTTCCAGGCTACCATCAGGCTTCACATTGAGCGGCCCAGTGCCCAGCGGATCACCTGAGAGGGCGTTGACCCCTTCAAACCAGCCCGCGTACACCTGATCATACCTCAGCCTGGGCAACCCCTCCAACTCCACCCTGTACTTCCCTGTCTGCGTGTCGAACGTCACTGTACCCCGAGCATTGACCCTCGTCTCATCCTCCTTACGCGGCATCAGCGTGGCCCGCAGTGTGTCCAGATTATCCTTCGACACCGGGACGAAGTCGCCGCGTAGCGCCACATCCGATGACGGCCCAGCAGCGTCGCTGTCCCGGTCCTCGATAGTGACGTAGAACGCGCTGGCTCTCTGCCGCGCTGCGATGCATTCCAACTCGATGGCCCGCTCAAAATTGGGAATAGCCGCCTCGTAGTTACGACGCACCCAGTAGTTGATCGCCAGATGCCCGAACGCCTGCCCAAAATGAGGATCTACTTCGGTCGCCCGCTTAAGATAGGTCTCGGCCTGCTCGTACTCCCCCAGGTTAAAGTAGGCCCACCCTAATTGATCGTAAGCCTCCGCGTTCTCTGGATCAACTTCGGTAGCACGCTGGAAACTGCGCATCGCTGCGTCGAGATTGCCCAACACTTGGTAATTCCGTCCGGCGGCAATGTAAATATAGGCCAGATTGGGATGAATCTCCAGTGCTCGCTCGTATTCCTTCACCGCTTCCCAATAGTTCCCCTGCATCTCCAGCACATAGCCATAGTTACGATGCGCATCCACACTGCGGTCATTCAGTTTTATGGCGGTCTGAGCCGCCTCTGTTGCCTCTGTCCAACGCCCAGCGTCAGCGTAGGCCTCGGCCAGGTAGGCATACCCTTCGGCATAAGTCGGATCGAATTCAATAGCCTGCTTACAGGCATCAATCGCCTTTACCACATCACCGCTCCAGTCGTAGGCCATCCCCAGGACAGCCCACGCACCGGCGTTTTCCGGCGCTATCTCGACCGCCTGCCGAGCACGCTGCACCGCCTCGACTGTCCGTCCCTCCAACGCCAGCAGCCGCGCCAGAGGGATATAAAGCAACACGTTGTCAGGATCGAGTGCGAGGGCGTGCTCGTAGGCAGCGATAGCCTCTGCCAGTTTGCCTTGCAGGTATAACTCTTCTGCTTCGTCCGCGTAGGAAAGCGCTGAGCGCGTGGGCGTGGGTGTTGGGATGAAAGGGTGTTCGACCTGCTGTTGCTTGATCTGGAGGTAGACGTAGATGCCAGCGCCGATCAAGAGCAACAAAATCAACACACGCCACGGAGACGAACGGCGTCTTTTTCTCCGTCGTGGTTCGAGGTACATTGGGCAAATCACCTTTCGTTGAAAGTGGACGACGAAGCCAATGGCCTGCCTGATTGTATTGTCGCTGATTTTCGCCGTTTAGTCAAATGACCTCGATCCCCTTCCCCTCCACCACCTCGCCGACGATCCAGTAATGCTGCCCCTCGTCGGCGAAGAGGGCGGTGAGCGTCTCCAGCCCTTCCGGCGGGACGGCAACGAGCAGCCCTCCCGACGTCTCGGGAGTGAAGAGCAGCATCTGCATCTCCTCGGAGACGGACGGTGCGAAGTCCACCCACCGCTCGTAGCAGTCCTTGTTCCGGCAGGTGCCGCCGGGGAAAAGCCAGTCCTCGGCATACTGTCTGGCCCCCTCCAGGAAAGGGAGCCTTTCCATGTGAAAGCGGAGCCGCACTCCGCTCTTCTCCGCCATCTCCTGGCCGTGGCCCAGCAATGCGAAGCCGGTGATGTCGGTGCAACCGTGCACGCCGACCCGCTGGATCAGCCGGGCCGCCCGGCGGTTGAGTCTTTTCATGCTCTCCACCGCCGCCGCCACGTGGGCCGGGTCGGCTACCTCCCCCTTGAGGGCCGTGGTGATGATGCCCACGCCCAGCGGCTTGGTCAGCACCAGCACGTCGCCGGGCCGCGCGCCACCCTTGGTGAGGACGCGGTCGGGGTGGACCAGCCCCATCACGGTCAGGCCGTACTTGGGCTCCTGGTCGTCCAGCGTGTGGCCGCCAGCGAGCACTCCTCCTGCCTCGGCCACCTTCTCCGCCCCGCCGCGCAGGATCTCGGCGATTACTCCTGCCGGCAGGTCGGGGGGGAAGCCGCAGATGTTGAGTGCCAGCACTACCTCGCCGCCCATGGCGTAGACGTCGCTCATCGCGTTGGCGGCGGCGATGGCACCGTAGTCGTAGGGGTCATCCACCACGGGCGGGAAGAAGTCGAGCGTCTGGATGACCGCCACCTCGTCGTTGATCCTGTAGACGGCGGCATCGTCGCTCACCTCCAGCCCGACGAGCAGGTTGGGGTACTGTTCGGCGCGGAACAGGTTTTGCAGCGGGCGCAGAACCTGCGCCAGGGCCTCAGGCCCCATCTTGGCCGCTCAGCCCGCCGCCGTGGTCATGGCCGTTAAACGTATCTCTTCACGGGTCATA
>QMOC01000157.1 GCA_003648085.1 Chloroflexota bacterium | reverse complement strand
GACGACGCTCCTGCGGCTCATCGCCGGCCTGGAGACGCCCGACAGCGGCCAGGTGTTGGTGAACGGAGAGGATGTGACGCGCGTGCCCCCTCACCTGCGCGGCTTTGGGCTGATGTTCCAGGAGTACGCCCTCTTTCCCCACAAGGACGTCTTCGGCAACGTCGCCTTTGGGCTGCGGATGCAGGGGTTAGAGCGCGAAACCATCGCGAAACGGGTGGCCGAGGTGCTGGGGTTGGTCGGGCTGGCGGGCTTCGAGCACCGCGACGTGAACCAACTTTCGGGCGGGGAGCGGCAGCGGGTGGCGCTGGCCCGCAGTCTGGCTCCGCAGCCGCGTCTGCTGATGCTCGACGAGCCGCTGGGCGCGCTGGACCGAGCGCTGCGCGAGCGGCTGATGGACGAACTGCCCGCCATCCTCCGCCGGGCCGGCGCGACCACCATCACCGTCACCCACGACCAGGAAGAAGCCTTCGCCATCGCCGATCGGGTGGTGCTGATGCGGGCCGGGCGGGTGGTGCAGGTGGGGACGCCGGAGGAGGTCTATCGGCGACCGGCCTCGGCCTGGGCCGCTCGCTTCCTGGGGCTGGCGAACCTGCTCGACGCCCGCATCGTCGGGCGCGGGCTGGTGGAAACGGCGGTTGGTACGCTGGAGGTCAAAGACCTGGGACCCGAGATTGGAGAGCGGAGACTGCTGATCCGGCCGGAGGCGGCGCGGCTGGACGAGGCCGGCCCCAACCTTTTGCACGGGGTGGTTACTGAGCGCTCCTTCCGTGGCGGATACTACCGGCTGGGTGTGCGTCACGCCAGCGGGGTTGAACTGGCTTTCAACTTTCCGGCCAGCGCCACTTTGCCCGCCCCTGGTGAGCCTATCACACTCTCGCTGGATTCGAGAGCGTTGATGCTGCTTCCGGCGGTGAGTAGCCGCAGGGTGATGAAGGACAAAAGCGAGAAGTCCCAGACAGTGGTTGTGAGCGGCCCAAAAGCATGGTAAAATAAAATTGTATCTGTTTACCGGGACAGCGGATAGGAAACGGATAAGCGGACAGCCTCCCGGCACAGCAACCTCCGGAACCACCGCATTCTCCGGCGGCACTTTTGCCAAGGGCGTATCCAGATGATGAGAAGGTGAGCGCTGAGGGAGTAGCGGCCCGGGCTGAGGAGCGAAGCACATCTCACGGTGGTACCCCTGCTCGAAAAGTGTCCGGCGGCAAAATCGCCGCACCGAGCCAATGATGATAAGGATGGTCATCTCATCCGTTTATCCGCTGTCCATCCGTTGCACCAGCCGATGAGGCGGTAAACAAATACATAAAATTGCTCTAATAGGCTGTCCGAGGGTTCGAGGGGGATGTGAGCATGCAGGCGTCAGGGCGAGCGGACTGGCTGGTGCAGACCAGACTCCATCCTCCGCCGCTGTGCGGGGACGTGATCCCGCGTCCGCGTCTGCTCGATGTGCTGCACACGGCGCTCGCCTCGTATCCCCTCACCCTCATCTCCGCCCCGGCCGGTTACGGTAAGACCACCCTCCTGGCCGCATACTGTGCGGAAGTGCAGAGAGGCGAGCCGCTTTTCTCCTCTACTCCCCTGCACTTCCGCCCTCCTGCTCAAATCGCTTGGCTCTCGCTGGAGGAGGAAGACAACGACCCAGTCCACTTCCTGAACGGCCTCATCGCCGCTCTGCGCTGCCTGAACTCCGCTTGCGGCACCACGGCCCAAATGCTCTTCTCCAGCCTTCCCAACCCCAGCGCCGAGGCGCGGCGCATCGTCGGCGTGCTGATCAACGACATCCTGGAAACCCTCCCTGACCCCTTTGCCCTGATCCTCGACGATCTACACCTCATCACCGAGCCGGCTGTCTTCGCCGCGTTGGATTACCTGCTGGAGCGGTTGCCGCCGCAGATGCATTTGGTCATCGCCACCCGCCACGACCCGCCGCTGGCGCTGGCTCGTCTGCGGGCGCGGGGGCAGCTGGCCGAACTGGGCCTGGCAGACTTGCGCTTCAGCGGTGACGAAGCCTCACTGTTCCTCAACGAACGGCGGCATCTGGGCCTCTCACCGGCCGACCTGACGGCGCTCCAGGCTCGTACCGAAGGCTGGCCCGTGAGCCTGCGTCTGCTGGCCAGTTCGCTGGAGCGTATCCCCACTCCCACCGGCCGCACTGTCTTCATCACTGATCTGGCTCAAACTGACCGCTACGTCTTCGATTACCTGGCCGATGAGGTGCTCAACCGGCAGGACCCGGAGGTGCGGGCTTTCCTGCTGGAGACCTCGATCCTGTCGGAACTGACCGCCCCGCTGTGTGCCGCCGTGACCGGCCGGGCCGACGCCGAGAGTATCCTAGAGGATCTGGACCGCCGCAGCCTCTTCGTGGTAGCCGTGGACGCGGCCCGTTCCACCTTTCGCTACCATACCCTCTTTGCCGCGTTTCTGCAGCAGCATTTGGCGCGGGAGATGCCGGAGCGGGTATCCGACCTGCATCGTCGGGCAGCCGAGGCCCAGACCAATCCCGGTCAGGCCATCAAGCACTATCTGGCGGCGGAGATGTGGGAGGAGGCCGCCCAACGTATGGAGGAGGAGATAGCCGATCTGCTCCATATAGGGATGTGGAGCACGGTTCGTAACTGGGTCTACGCCCTGCCGGCGCATGTGCGCAAGGCCCATCCCGCCCTGCTTTATGGCCTGGGTGCCTGCGCGATGTTGGGCGGCGATCAGTTGGTCAGTTCCCAGAGACTGCTGGAGGAGGCCCTGCAGGGGTATACCCGCCTGGGCGATGAGGAAAACATCGGGACCGCCTTAGCCGCATTGGGCAGTTGCGCCATGTTGCAGGGGGATTTCGACCGTTGTGCCTCCCTGGTGGCTAGGGCCCTGACCCACCCCTTGACGCCCGAAGCGAGGGTGCAAGCGCTGATGACGCGGGTCTGGCTGAGGGTCACGTCGGGGGATAACATCGAGGCCGCCGCCGATATGGAGGCTGCCCTGGCGATCGTCGAGAAGCACAGAACCCTGGAATCGCTCAATATGCTGCTGGCCCATCTCAAACCGCCCCTCGCCGTTCTGCCGGGCGGGCTAAGCGTCCTGGAGCGCTCCTGTCGCCTGGCGGAGCAATACATGAGCGGGCCGGCGGGCCCGTTGCAGATATTCGTCCGGCGTATCCTGGTCTTCATCCATTTCTGGCGGGGCCATCTGGAGAAGACATTTCAGGTCGGGAGGGAGGTTCTGGCGCTCAACGAACGTCTGGGCAGCACCTACGCTTTAGAGGGTGATGTGGCCATCACCCTGGGCGACGTTCACATCGCGCGGGGGGAGTACACGGCGGCCGAGCGGGTTCTGGAGCGGTTGATGGCCTACACCGAGCGGGTGGGTCTGCTTTCCAAGCAACTGCGCATCAATGGGCTGAGCATCCTGGGGCGGCTGCGCTGGCTTGAGGGGCGCGTGGCCGATCTTCGCCGTATCTACGCCGAGGTCTCCGCCTCCGTCAGCGCCCATGAGGTGCATTGGTCGCTCCCCATCCTGGCGGTGGTACAGGCGCGGCTGGAAATGGCCGAAGGGCGGTACGCTGCGGCCAGAGAGACGCTCCAACGGGCGGTGGTGTTGGAGCGCCGGGCTCCTTACGCTACCTTATTCGGCAGCGCCCAGGTGCTGCTGGCCCACCTGTACCTGGCCCTGGGGCATCCCGATCGGGCGCTGGCCGAACTGGCCCCGTTGCTGGCCGAATGTGAGCGGGAAGGCACCCCGGGGAGGATTCTGCTGGAGGGGGCCGCCGCCGTCCCCGTGCTCCGGCTGGCGGTGGAGCGGGGGGTGCATGCCTCCTTCGCCGCCCATCTGTTGGATCTGCTGGGCGTGGGTGTGGGGGCCCGACCGGTGCCGGTGCCGGACACGGGGGAGACCCTCACCAAACGGGAGGTGGAGGTGCTGCGCCTCATCGCCCAGGGTCTGAGCAACCGCGCCATCGCCGAGCGGTTGGTTATCGGCGAGGGCACCGTCAAGAGCCACGTCCACCGCGTTCTCTCCAAACTCAACGTCACCTCGCGTGCGGAGGCGGCGGCCCGCGCCCGTGAACTCCGCCTCATTTGACGGGACTTATGCAGTTCCGTTCATTCTCACCACGGAGGCACAGAGGACACGGAGTTTCGCAGAGCATTTCAGGCCTCCCGCTGCTTCTCCGTGCTCTCCGTGCCTCTGTGGTATTCCATCTACCACAAGTGCGTAACTCCTGTCATTTGGCGGGAGGTATTTGTTTACCGGAGCAGCGGATGCGAAACGGATAAGCGGATAGCCCTCCCCGACGACACCCGTGCTCGAAAAGTGATCGGCAGCAACATTGCTGTGCTGAGCCAATGACGATGGAAACGACCATCTCATCCGTTTATCTGCTGTCCATCCGCTGTGCCAGCCAATGAGGCGGTAAACAGAT
Source organism: Chloroflexota bacterium (assembly GCA_003648085.1). Lineage (GTDB taxonomy): Bacteria > Chloroflexota > Anaerolineae > B4-G1 > B4-G1 > B30-G15. Next base: position 2,142 of record QMOC01000157.1, on the reverse strand, counting down.
CGGACAGGCTCTTAATAATGATAACGCGCCTGTAAAAAATCCACTCTGTCCTGGCTCATCAGGTACACGACTCGGTGTTCCTGTGTCAGCCGCCTCGACACCCCAGGGCCTAGATACTTGAGCGGCCCTGGCTTGCCGATTCCCTGAAACGGATCGCGCAGGACATCCTCCACGATCCTGAGAACGCGCAGGGCGGTTTTGCGGTTTGTCTGGACCCAGTAACGCAGGTCCTCGCGGAACTCGGGATGGAAGACGGCTTCACGTGTCAAGCCCCACCTCGCGCCGCAATTCCTCGACTGTCAACGGAACCCCTTCCCCGCTCCGCGCACGGACCAGAGCAGTCAGCAGCCGTTCGGCATTGCGGGGCGAGCGCAACAAGTGGGCGGTCTCCAGCAGCCCGGCGAGTTCGTCGGCTGCGATCATGGCGATTGGTTCGGCCCCACGCCGTTTCACCACCACCACCTCGCGGTCGTTCGTCACCCGGTCCCAAAGCGCTGCCAGGTTTGCCCGCGCGTGTGTATAAGTCGTCTCGATTGGCATCGCCGCACCCCCTGTCAGTTTGGTACAGGGATACTGTACAATACTTTGCCTGCATTGTCAAATAGGGGGGCGACCTGCGCGTCGTCCCATCCGCCGGTGGCGCTGTCGGAGACCGGCCGCAGCACACCCCCTCAAAATAAACCCCCTCTCGCGCCAAAATTATATCTTTCGATAGACGACAACTCTGACTTTTTGTGGTAATCTAAAACTGAGTGGATGTGGCTAAAGTTGGTTGGACGTCCGGCTTCAGCCGGAAAATCCCCGCTAAAGTAGGTTGGACGTCCGGCTTCAGCCGGAAAATCCCCGCTAAAGTAGGTTAGACGTCCGGCTTCAGCCGGAAAAATCCCGCTAAAGTAGGTTGGACGTCCGGCTTCAGCCGGAAAAGCCCCGCTAAAGTAGGTTGGACATCCGGCTTCAGCCGGAAAAATCCCGTCAAATGAAGATCTACTTATGCTGGACGAACTACGTGAGCGTATGGCGGCCTATCTGGCCCATCATCGGGTGTGCGTTCTGAGCACGGTTAGTGCGCAGGGGTCGTGGGCTATGCCGGTGCAATATCGCGGTCGGGGATTAGAGGTGGAGTGCCTGATACCGCGCTGGGCGGATGTGGCCTATTACCTGGAGCGGAACCCCCACGTGTTGCTGGTCATTCAAGGCTGCTATGTCGCCGGTCTCCATTGGCTCCAGTACCGCGGCGTGGCCCGACCGGTTGCCGCGCCCGACTGGGAGGTGTGGTTGCCCCAGTGGGCGTCTGCGATACCGCCGGACGAACTGTACCTGGTCATCCGCGTGACGCCGAAGCGCATCACCCTTTTCGACGAGAGCCGAGGCTGGGGAGCGCGGGAGACCTTGGATTTGGGTGAAGGTGGGCTCTATGAAGAGAACGAAAGAGGCAAATGAGATGAGAAATAGATTGGTTTTGGGCATCTTGCTCGTGTTGCTTTTGGTGTTCACTGCTGCCTGCTCCTATTTGGGAGGCCAGTCGGCTCTCGAGGAGAACAAGACCCTCGCTCGTCGCTTCTTTGAAGAGGTTGCCAGCCAGCAGAAACTGGACCTGATTGACGAACTCTTCGCCCCCGAATATGTACTCCACGACCCGGCGAATCCGATGGTGCAGAATCGGGAGGCCCTTAAGGGGTTCCTGATGGGGCATTACGCGGCCTTCCCCGACGCCAAATGGACGGTCGAGGACGTGATGGCCGAGGGAGATAAGGTCACCGTCCGCTGGACCTTCAGCGGCACCCATCAGGGGGACTTGATGGGCATCCCGCCGACGGGGAAGCACGTGGCGATGAGCGGCATCAGTGTCTACCGCATCGCCGACGGTAAGATCGCGGAGGAGTGGGCCGTCGCCGACGTGATGGGCTTCATGCAGCAGTTGGGGGTGGTGCCCGCGCCGGGACAATCACAGTAGAAGGCAAGCGCAAAAGACGGTGACCGGGAGCAATGCCCTCGGCCATCACATCATATAAGCGGTGGGCCGGGGGCCGCGCCGCCGTGAAGAGGGGGCGGTGGGCTTAGGCTAAGGCCCGGCCGACCGGAAGTCGCGGGCAACCTTTGCGAAGCCCGCCCTGCGGCGGGCTAGTCGGCGCAGGCCGACTT
>QMOC01000156.1 GCA_003648085.1 Chloroflexota bacterium | reverse complement strand
GCTGCAGGAAGCGGGGCACCACCGGTGGGTGGGAGGGGGGCAGGTTCTGGCCCGGCCCGTAGGCGTTGAAGATGCGCAGGATCACCGTCTCGATCCCCCAGAGAGCGCCGATGGTGCGGACGTAGTGCTCGGCGGCCAGTTTGCTGACGGCGTAGGGGGACTGGGGGTTGGGGAGTTGGTCCTCCCGGACCGGTTGGTGGGCCTGCTCGCCGTAGACCGCGCCGGAGGAGGTGAAGACGACGCGGTGGACCCCGGCGTCCCGCATCGCCTCCATCACGCTCACCGTCCCGCCGACGTTGACCTCGTTGTACTCGCGGGGGTAGAGGATGGATTCGGAGACCTGGACCCGGGCTGCCAGGTGGTAGACGCAATCCACGTCCTGCAAGAGTGTCCATAGTTTGGGTCGGTCGGCCACGTCGCCTCGGGTGAAAAGCACCCGCTCGTCTAACCGGGCAGGGTCGCCTGCGCTCAGGTCGTCAATGACTCGCACCTGGTGCCCATCACGGACCAACCGGTTGGCCAGGGCTGCCCCAAGAAACCCTGCTCCGCCGGTGACGAGGAAATGCATACCGCCTCCTTGCTGCTGGCTTTTGAATATTATAGCATAATCCACCGTAGAAGGACAATGCACATTCTTGCGCCTGTGCAGTTGAGAACACGGATGCCGGGACATCAACGGATCAATCTTGCTCCTCCGGCGCGGCTGTGCTACAATGGTATCACTAGTCCGTGATACACCAGAGACGCCGCTGTCGGGGGTGATTTATTACCCACTGCGAGGAGGAATATTCGATGCCCAACCGAGACCTGCTACGCCAACTCTCCAAGGATGAACTGATTGGCTTACTGGAGGACGCTGCCAAGAACTGGCTGGCCCACGACGGGCTGTGGTTCCTGGCGGTCGAGGAGAAGTTCGGTATGGAAACCGCCATTGAACTGGATAGACGTGCCTGGGAGCAATTCACCGTCATCGAGGCCAGGCGTATTATGCGCCGCCTGGGGATCGAGCCCGGCGGGGGTATCCCTGCGCTGAAGAAGGCTCTTCAGTATCGCCTCTACGCTCACCTCAACGTACAGGAGACGATTGACGTTGACGAGCGCACCATCATCTTCCGCATGAACGAGTGCCGTGTGCAGGCCGCCCGCAGGCGTAAGGGGCTGCCGGACTTCCCCTGCAAGCCGGTGGGCCTAGTGGAATACGCCAACTTCGCCCGCACGATTGATCCCCGCTTCCGCACCCGCTGCATCGCCTGCCCGCCCGACCCCCATCCAGAGGAGTACTGGTGCGCCTGGGAGTTCACACTCATCGAGTAGGATGAGACGGTGGTGAAGGAAGGGGGTGTCGGTGGTGAAGGAGAAGGCGGAGGATTTAGGGTGAAACTCTGACACTTTCAGTGTTGTGGTTTCTGACGACAAGGAGGTGATTGTGAGTCGGACAGCATTTGACGCTCAGGTGCACGGTTTCGCCTTCGTGAACTGGTGGGTGCTCGACGAAGTGGAGCGGCAGCGGTTGTACGATACATTCGCTGCCTATCTCACCAAGGGTGCTATCCTTGGGGCGGCCGCCTTTGGGCCGATCGGGGCGCTCCTCATCCCTCGTGCCATCCTGGCCCTGCGCAACAGGATGGAACGCGACCTTGCCCAGGGGTATGGCCTGTGCGGGGGGATGTGTTTTACCACGCTCGATTTCTACAAGGCCGGCCTTCCCCTCCCCAGGGGGCAGGACGTCAATGATCAACCTGCCCCTGGAACCCCTCTGCGCAGTTATATCTGGAAGCGGCAGGTGGAAAGCCTGGTCAGCGATGGAGCCAGGTTCCTGGCCTGGCTGATCGCCCTGAACTACGTGTCCCCGGCATGGCCGTTGCATGGAGGGACTGCCTGGCTCCTCGCCCAGTCCAAAGAGGAGTGGCGGAAACTGAAAGCCTCCATAGACGCGGGCGATCCGGTTCCGATTGGGCTGGTGCGCGATACGAAGAACGTCTTCGACAACCACCAGGTTCTGGCGATCGGCTACGATGAGGAGGATGAGGCCCACGGTACGCTCTATCTGTACGACCCGAATTGCCCGGACAGGTTATCCATCATCAGCATCGAATTTGGCGAGCGGTTGCTCGATGGCCGGGAGAGTTGTGATGCACCAGCGCCGCTGCGTGGCTTCTTCTGCGAGAACTACTCATTTTCTGATCCAACCGAGGCTATTGGGTAGTCAGATTATGAAATTTGTGGAACGATTGGATGTCAACGATGGCAACGGCGGAAAAAGGAACGACGCCAGATCGCTCACCGGAAGGAGGTCCACATCTGTCTTACTCCTTGCACCCTCACGACGCTCTGGTGGATCGCCTCTCCCGCCGGAGCGATCTGTTGTGGGGGGCCATTATTCTGTGGGGAGTCGTCCTGACAACTATCGCTACCCAGTTTTTTCCCTACCCCCAGTCCCATTCCGGTGTTTTTTGGATCTACCTGGGAAGCACTGTCCATATGGCTACCCTTTTCATCTTCGCCGGCCGCTTCCGTGCCCAGGAGGGGGCGTTGATCCGGAAATTGGCCCTATTTGGCTTGGCAGCCGGCGTCTTGGAGATCTTTCCCGACTATCTGTTGGTCGAGTGGCTACCTCGGGGCCGGCTGGTCTACCTGAGCCAGGATGCCCGGCTGCTCAGTTCCCCCGTCTATGTCCCCCTCATCTGGGCTTGCATCATCTGCAACATAGGTTATCCCGTCAACCGGCTTTACGGCCTGTGGCGGCGTCGGGTGGGGCGTCGGGCGCTTTATCTGGCATCTCTCTTTGCCGGCCTGTCGGCGGCGATCCTCTTGGGGCCTTACGAGACGGTAGCGTCCTGGGCCGGTTGGTGGCAATACGAACCCGCGCGGGTGATGCTCGGCCCCTGCACCGTCGTTTACATTCCCTTGAGCGAGTGCTTGATCTTCGCCACGCTGCTTCCCCTCTTCCGCTTCGCGGTACGAGAGGAGCACAGTGAGGTATATCATATCCTTTTGAGCGCCATCGCCTTCACTGCAGTGACCTTCGTCGGATACGCTGTGGCCTTCCTGCTCGTCGGATAACTAAATGAGGGTGCTATGTCCCAGGCTATTTGCCAACTCGCTCTTCCCCTGGAAACCCACCGCAACCATTACCTCTTCTCAGATTACTACCTCAACGAGTTGCTGCCCCACCAACTGGTGTGGCGCGAAGTAGAGGCCGAGGCCCAGGAGGCACTGGAGTCCATCACCCGGCTGTACGACCAGAAAGCCGACGCACTGCCCCACTACAAGGAGGCCGCTCTTGAGCAGGAGTGGATTCGTCCAATCCTCGATCTCCTGGGGCACGTCTACCACGTTCAACCCTCTCTGCCCGGTGCATTGGGCACGCCCGACTATGCCTTCTTCACCGACGAGCACGCCAGGCAGGCGGTCATCCCCGCTCTGGGCACCCCCGCCTTCTGGGAGACGGCGCTGGCCGTGGGCGACGCCAAACGCTGGGACCGCCCCCTCGACAAGCGCATCGTGGACGGCGCACCCGACGCCTTCACCAACGCCAACCCCTGCTATCAGATTGACTACTACCTGCGGCGGACGGGGTGTGCCTGGGGGATGATCTCCAACGGGCGCAGATGGCGGCTCTATCACCGCGACACCAGTTTCCGTCTGGACGTCTTCTACGAGGTTGACCTGGTCCAACTCATCGAACAGGGCGACCTGGACGCCTTCCGCTACTTCTACCTCTTCTTCCGCGCTGCCGCCTTTCGCCCCGACGCCGAGGGCCGCTGCTGGCTGGACGAGGTGCTGGCCCAGAGCACGGCCTACGCCGTGCGCGTCGGCGACGAACTGAAGGGGCGGGTGTACGAGGCGCTGCGGCTCCTGGCCCAGGGCTTCCTCGATTACCCCGTTGACGATCCCGACCAGGCCCTTGACCCGGCCACCGATCTGCCCCGCGTCCACGACGGTTGCCTCATCCTGCTGTACCGGCTGCTGTTCCTCCTCTACGCCGAGAGCCGGGGCCTGCTGCCGCTCGACAACCCCGGTTACGCCGGGCAGTACAGCCTGAAGGCGATCAAGGAGGACATCGCCCGCAAACTGGACGCGGGCGTAACCTACCTGGCGAAGAAGGCCACGCTCTGGGACGACCTGCGCACTTTGTTCGACATCATCTACAGCGGGCAGGAGACGCTGGGTGTGCCAGCCTACGATGGCCGGTTGTTCGACCCGGCCCGCTACCCCTTCCTGGAAGAGCACACCATCGGCGACCGATACCTGGCTCAGGCGATTGACTTACTCGCCCGGACCGAGGCCGGGCCGGGCCAGGGCTTGAGTTTCGTGGACTACCGCGACCTCTCCATCCGTCACCTGGGCTCCATCTACGAGGGGTTGTTGGAGTACCGGCTGGCCTACGCCGCCGAGGAGATGGCCGCCGTCCGCAAGGGGCGGGGCAAGGGAGAGGAGATCGTTCCTGCGTCGGAGGTAGGCGAGGGCAAGGTGGTGGAGCGCATCCCCGTCGGGCAGGTGTACCTGGTCACCGACCGGGGCGAGCGCAAGGCCACGGGCAGTTACTACACCCCCGACTACATCGTCAAGTACATCGTCGAGCAGACGCTGGGGCCGTTGGTGGATGCTCAGGCCGAGGCGGTGGAGAAGGAGATCGCGGCGCTGAAGGCGAAGAACAAGGGCGCGGCGCGGCGAACGAAGGCCTACAAAGAGACGCTGGCCCGCCTGCAGAACAGTTTCGCCGACCGGGTTCTGGCCCTGAAGGTGCTCGATCCGGCGATGGGCAGCGGGCACTTCCTGGTCGAGGCCACCGACTACCTGGCGCGGCGCATCGTCGAGGCCGGGGTGTCAACGGATTCGCTCACCGAGACCGACGAGGAGAGTGAACTGAGTTACTGGCGGCGGCGGGTGGTGGAGCGCTGCATCTACGGGGTGGATTTGAACCCCTTGGCGGTGGAACTGGCCAAACTGAGCCTGTGGCTGGCGACGGTCGCCAAGGGCAAGCCGCTCTCGTTCCTGGATCACCACCTGCGCTGCGGGAACTCGCTCATCGGGGCGCGGGTGGCCGATTTGCAGGCGTTACCGGCGCGAAAGGGGACGCGAAAAACGCGAAAGGGGCGCAAGGCGCGAAAGGAGGTCGAACCGCAACAATTGGCGATGTGGGACGAGGGCGCCTTCACTCAGGATATGTACCGCGTGGTGGGGGCGATGCGCCGGATTGGGGAGTACGAGACGGCGGACCTCATCAGCGTCAAGGAGAAGGAGCGGCTGTTTGAGGAGACGGTGGAGCGGGAGCGGCGCAAGTGGCGGGCCATCGCCGACCTGTGGACGGCGACCTACTTTGGGCTGGAGTTGGCGCCGGAGATGTACAACGCCTGCGTGCAGTACGCGCAGGGCAAGGAGGTGCTCTTGCGGGCAGCCCAGGCTGAGGAGTACCTGGCCCAGGCCCACCGGATATGGGAGGAGAAGCGTTTCTTCCACTGGGAGATCGAGTTCCCGGAGGTCTTCTTCGACGAGTACGGCCGGCACAAGGGCGACGCAGCGGGGTTCGACGCGGTGGTGGGGAATCCGCCGTATGGTGACATACTTACAAGTGTAGAGAAGGACTATCTTCTGGGTGTTGGTTTCAGGTCTGGGGGTAGTGGAAACAATGATGTGTTTCGCTTCTTTGCTGAAAGAGGGGTGAACTTACTATCTCAGCAAAAGAGGTTAGGATTCATAATTCCAAATTCGTGTCTGGGAGGAGCGAAGTACAGAAACTTCAGGATACGGATTTCCGAGATCAGTACATTGCAAGGGATTCTCGACTTCAAGACTTTCAAGCACTTTGATGCAGATGTCTTCACTTGCATTCTTCTACTTCAAGCTGCACCACCAACCAAGGCCTACTTCTGTAGATATGTCGCTTCCCCTGAAGGCAAGATAGAAAGCCAAGAGAGCTACGAACTGCGAGTGGAGGTGTCCGCTTCTGATACTTGGCTGCCGAAAGGCTCGATCTATGAAAAGATACAGGGGAGCAGTAATATTCTCCGCTTTGACGAGGTTTGCGAGTCCAAAGATGCAGGAATCAACTATCAGCGAGTAGGTGTTGGCTGGCAAAGTAGAACCAGGAGCAAGCTTGCTGAACGAATTCTTTACGAGGGCAAGCAACAGGACACAAGAGATTACCAATACTTGAAGGGTGAGGACATTGATAGATTCTCGATCTGCCCCGCAGCTCTACGATGGTTGCGTCACAACTATGCCGAGCTTGTCTATGAAGGTGAAGTTGTTTCCGTTAACCACGAATGGGCTCAGAAGCCCCTTAAGATTCTGACCCGTCAGACGGGTGATCGCATTATTGCTGCCCTCGATTCGGCACGGCACTATACGGGCAGATCATTGCACTCAACTGTTGTAACGCAAGGGGAATACTCCTACCTCTATATCCTCGCCATTCTGAACAGCACGTTTATCTCATACTACTACAATGTGCTTGCTCGAGAAAAAGGAAGGGCTCTTGCTCAGGTAAAGCTGAAGAACGTGAGACAGCTCCCCATCCGTCGCATCACATTCACCACCCCGCCGGAGGAGCGGGAG
>QMOC01000155.1 GCA_003648085.1 Chloroflexota bacterium | reverse complement strand
GCGCACCGGTGCGCCGCATGCTCATGGGCTACGTGGACCGGCGCATCAACCGGCGCCTGGAGGAGGCCTACGACGTCAACGAGCGCCGCCCGCCCCACGTCATCCAGGACAAGGCGTACATCATCCGCGCCATGGTACACTCGATTGACCGCGCTCTGGCACAGGGTAACATCTCCGAGGCCGTGGTGAAAGGCCTGCTGCGTGGCCTGGTGCTGAACGCTTTTCTGCGCGAGGAGCACAAGGATGCCTGGGAACGCTTCCGCCAGGAGCACGATGGCCGCAACCCGCCCAGTTTCGTCGTCATCTCGCCGGGCAAACTGTGCAATCTGCACTGCAAGGGGTGCTATGCCAGTTCCGGCAACGACAGCGAGAAAATGGACTGGGAGGTCTTCGACCGCATCATCACCGAGGCCCGTACTCTCTGGGGTTCGGGTTTCATCGTCATCTCCGGCGGCGAGCCGCTGGCCTATCGCTGCCGGGGCAAAGGCATCCTCGACGCAGCGGCCAAGCACCAGGATATATTCTTTTTGATGTACACCAACGGCACGCTGATTGACAGAAAAACGGCCGCCCGCATGGCCGAAGTGGGCAATCTCACCCCGGCCATCTCCGTTGAGGGGTGGGAGGAGCGCACCGACGCCCGCCGTGGCAAGGGCGTATTCCAACGCGTCCTGCGCTCCATGGCCAATCTGCGCGAAGTCGGCGTGCCCTTCGGCATCTCACTCACCGCCACGCGCGAGAACTGCGAGGAGATTCTCTCCGACGAGTTCCTCGACTTTTTCTTCGAGGAGCAGGGGGCCATCTACGGCTGGATCTTCCAGTACATGCCCATCGGGCGGGGCTTCACACTCGACATGCTCCCCACACCGGAGCAGCGGGTGTGGATGTGGAAACGTGCCTGGCAGGTCATCCGCGAGAAAAAGTACTTCCTGCCCGACTTCTGGAACCTGGGCACCGTCTCCGATGGCTGCATCTCGGCCGGGCGACAGGGCGGCTACCTCTACTTTGACTGGAATGGGAAAGTGATGCCCTGCGTCTTCGTCCCCTACTCGCCGGTCAACGTCAACGACGCCTACCGAGAGGGCAAGACGCTGAACGACATCCTGGAGGAGCCGTTCTTCGAGGCCATCCGCCGGTGGCAGGACAGATACGGCTATGCAGCGACCAGGCCGGAGGAAACCAAGAACTGGATGATGCCCTGTATCATCCGCGATCACCACGCTGACTTTCGGCGCATCCTGGAGGCGACCGAGCCGGACCCGGAGGACGAGGCCGCGCTGCAGGCGATGATGGATCCAACCTACCGCGATGGGCTCATCAAATACGACGAGGCCCTGGCACAGTTGATGGACCCAATCTGGGAGCGGGAATACCTGGGCGGCAACGGCCGGGGAGCGCGGAGTGTTGGTGAGTGAACTGCGCATCGAGCCGGCCGCCGTGGCGGATGAACTGATAAAGTCGTCACTACGAACAATCGGAGGTGCAATGATGGATTTCCACTCCCCCTCTCCCGGAGTTAAGAGAGGGGGCCGGGGGGAGGGGGCTTCCCGCACCCTCTCTCTTAGAGAGAATATGCCACTACGCCGCCTCAGCGTGGCCCAGTTCGTGGCGCTGGCAGCGACCTATGCCATCTATTTCGCCTCGATGGCGCTGGTGGAGGAGAAGACCCATTCCAGCGCGCAGATGGGATTGATGATCTTCTCCTCCACCCTCCCCGGCTTCCTCTTCGGGATGCTGGCCGGGGTGGTAGTGGACCGCCACGACCGGCGGCGCGTACTGGTGATCGGCAACCTGTTGCGCCTGCTCGTGGCCGCCGGCTTCGCGGCTGCTGCGCATTGGCTTAGCAACCCGCTGCCGCTGTTAACCGCCGTCTACGCCTGCAACTTTCTCCTGTCAGCCATCGCGCAGTTCACCACCTCGGCCGAAGGTTCTCTCATTCCCCACACCGTGCCACAGGAACGGCTACTCGCGGCCAATTCCATCTTTCAAGTCGCGACGTTGGGAGCGCAGGGGGCGGGGATGGTGCTCCTGGCCCCGACGCTGCTCCGGCTCGGCGGCGCGCCGGCAGCAGGGGTAGCGGCGATGCCATTGTTCGCGCTGGCCGGATGGATGTGCGCCCGGCTGCCTGCCCAGTTGGGAAAGGGGGGCAGAGAGCAAGCACTCCGAACGTGGGCCTCGCTGCGGGATGACTTGCGTGCCGGGTGGCGCTTTGTCGCCGGCGATGCGTCTGTGCGCCAGGCTATCGGCTGCCAGGTGCTCGTCTCCGCCCTCTCGCTTGTGCTCACGATGCTCATACCCGGCCTGGCAACCCGTACCTGGGGAGTGCCGGTCGAGTACGTGGCCTACCTGGCCGTGCCCGGCGGCTTTGGCTTCGGCCTGGGTGTGTGGCTGGTGGGACAGCGCGGGCATGTGTTGAAAGAAAAAGCCTGGATCAGCGCCGGCCTCCTGGCCGTCGGCGGAGGGCTGGCCCTGTTACCGGCCCTGCACGCATTGCGTGGCCTCTATGTCCCCCTGTTCCTGCTGGTCTCTGCCGTGGTGGGGGCCGGCTTCGCGCTGGTCATTGTCCCGGCCCGCACGGTCGTGCAGGAACGCTCGCCGGACGAGATGCGGGGGCGGGTGATCTCCACCCAGATGTTCCTGAGCAACATCGTCTCCACCCTGCCCCTGCCGCTTACGGGTGGCCTGGCGGACCTCATTGGTCTCCGACGCATCTTCGCGCTTCTGGCGCTGGTCGTCCTGAGCATCGGGGCCGCCAGCGTGCGGCACGCGCGCGGGTAAGTCGGGATGAAACATCGCCGCTCCTCTCTTGACAAAGCCGCCTTTCAGTGGTATAATTTCTTCGGAACTTTCGGAAGATTAGGCAGTTTTTATACATTCGAGAGAGGGCAATGAGATTATCTTCCAGGCAACGACACTTTCTGAGCCGACTGCTCGACCTCTACCGCGAGGCCGAGGCCCCGGTGCACTACGCGGACGTGGCGCAGGCGCTGGAGGTGAGCCCGGTCACGGCCTACGAGATGCTGCGCCTGCTGGAGGACAAAGGGCTGGTGCGCTCGGAGACGGTGCGCCCCCAGGGGCACAAGGGGCGCTCCATCGTCGTCTTCTCCCCTACGGAGAGGGCGACGGCCCTACTGTCCGAACTGACAGGCGGTACTCTGAGCGATCAGGAATGGGAGGAAGCCAAAGCGAGCATCCTGAAGGCATTGGAAGCAGGGAGGGGCACCGACTATCAGGGCTTGCTGAACGAACTCCTGCTGCGCATCCCGGAGCGCAAATCCCCGCTCCTCTTCGCCGCCGATATGATTACGGCCACCATCCTGGTCTTCTACGAGTTGCGGGACACGGCGGCCGCAAAACGGCTCTTCCCCTACCTGCGCTGGTTTGGCCCGCCGGGGTGGGCGGCGCTGTACTCGCTGGTCGGGTTCAGCCTGGCCCTCTCGCTGGTCGAAAAGGCCAATCGCCGGGCCACATCGCTGTTACTCTCCTACTCTCAGCAGTTCCGCGAGCATCTAGACAACTTGACCGGGGGGGAGAAGGCGCGCCTGTCCGATTTTGTCTACGAGGTATTGCGGGCCGTTGGATTGTGAGGAAGGGGGTGATGTGAACAACGCGAGACGCAGAACGTGAAACGGCAAACGTGAAACGGCAAATGCAAAAAAGGGAGGTGAAAGGATGACTGGATTACTCGAAAGGAGCCTGCTGCTGGGCCTGGGCGTGCTGACATTGACTCGCGACAAGGTGAGGGAGTTCGTGGACAAACTGGTCGAGGAGGGAGAGGTCAGGCCGGAGGAGGCCCCGAGCGTCATTGACAAACTGGTAGCACGGGGCGAGAAAGAGCGCGAGGAACTGCGCAAACTGGTGCGCGAGGAACTCGACAAGGCCCGCGCCAGTATGCCCGTCGTTTCTCGCAAGGACATCGAAGATTTGAGCCAGAAGATTGACGAACTGGCCGCCAAGGTCGAGGAACTGGCAGGCAAGAGGACGACAAAAAGGCAGACAAGTTGACCGCATCGTCGCGTTCGGTAGGGCCGGGGAGCGTCTCTGCGCCTGCGCATAATCCGTACAAGGTGCGGATGCTCCCCCGGCCCCGCTCCGTAGGACAGGGATGCCGTCAAATCACTGAGACACCGAATCCGCTGAGATTCTGTTGAGAACGGATTGGAGCCAGGTAGAGCGTTCGGTGAAATCAGGGCTTCAGTGTCTCAGCGGTTCTGGAAGCGGCGCGGTAAGCAATTACCAGGAGGAATTCGATGACCGAACAAGCCCGATCACCCCAGCACCCGCTGTGGGCTCGCATTTTGGCCGGCCTCGTCCTCGTCCTGAGCCTCATCTACATCGGTAATCCTACCGGTGGAGTGGTGGAACTGCTCCTGGATAACGTGCCTGGCATCGGGAACTTGGATGAAGGAGTAGCCGCGTACCTGGCCCTGATGGCTCTGCGCTACCTGGGTGTGAAGATCCCTGGCCTCGGCGAGCGCAAAGAGTGACCTGATCTCTTGCTGCTACACTCGTGGGGTAAACATTCCGGGCTGAACTTCTACCCGTTTCACAAAGCATTCTGCAACCCCAGTTACGGCGATGGGGCCATCCTGGGCACAGGACGTGAACTACCTTTTTAGGCAAGACATCATCTTCAGCGGTGAAGACTTCACACAGATGAACCGCGATTTCGAAGTGCGGAGATCCGCCGGCGAGGTACTCTCTCTGGTGGCCAAACTGATCTGGAGCGTGATCAGCAGGCAGTTCTCGGCGGCGAGTCTCAAGGCGCTGCTAAGGGCAATGTCGGTCTCCGGCAAACTAAGGGCTGCCTACGAGCGCTACCCTGAGACGCCTGCCGGCTTTGAGGCGTGGGTGGCGGAGGTGCACCCGCTCTGGGAGGCGGTGGGGAAATGAGCCTGAAAACCCAACTGGCGCGGCAGTTCGTCCGCCGCCTGAGCCCACAGGACGTGCTCGACCTGGTCGGGGAGGCGGTGCGGGAATGGATGGCCCGGATGCCGGTGGATGAGCGGGCGGCCTTCCTGAGCCGGCTGGTGGAGGAGAACCTGAGCGCGGCCCTGCAGGGACTGGGACGGGAGGAGCGGGCCACACTGATGAACAATCTCCTGCCGCTGCTGGCCCGCCACTTCCCGCTGGAGGACATAGACATCCTGGGGGCCTTTGCCGATTTCAAAGGCCCCCAGACTCCGGACTGGGAGAGGTCGTAGCCGATGCGCGTCGCCATTACTACCGACTCCTTCCGTGATGGGCTGGGAGGCGTGGCTACGGCAGTGGCGGCGCTGGCCCGCACGCTACGGACGGCGGGCCACACGGTGCGCATCTTCACCGCCGCCGACCCCTCCCACGCCACACTGGAACTGGACGTGGCCGGGTTCCCGGCGCTGCGCTACGAGCGGCTGCCCGGCGGCCGGGTCGTCGTCGCGCCGGTCGGCCTGGCACGGGAGTTAGCCGCCTTCCGGCCCGATGTGATCCACAACCACTCGATGGCCGCGATGGGCACTCAGGCCCTGGCGGCGGCCCGCTGGCTGGATGTCCCCATCCTGGGCACCTGCCACATCTACCTGGCCGGCTTCCTCGGGTACGCGCCGCTGCCACTGGACCGGGTGCCACTGATGGACGAGGCCGCATGGCGCTACACCGTCACTTTCTTCAACCGCTTCCCCCTCGTCACCGCCCCTTCACAGGTGATGGCGCGGGAGTTGATCGCCCACGGCCTGCGCGTGCCCGTGGTGGCTGTCTCCAATGGCGTGGACACCCGCCTGTTCCACCCCGGCCCACAGATAAGCGGCAAAGACAGCGTGACGGTCCTGCACGTGGGGCGGCTGAGTTACGAGAAAAACGTGGATCTCTTGTTACGCGCCTTCGCCCGGGTCGCGGAGCAGCATCCTACGGCGCGTCTGACCATCGTTGGCGACGGTCCCGATCGGGAGGCTCTGGCCCGACTGGCCGGTGAATTGGGGCTGGGCGAGAGCGTGCGCTTCACCGGTTTCGTGCCCCACGAGCAACTGCCGGCGCTCTACCGGGCCGCCGACCTGTTCGCCACTGCCTCGACTATCGAGACACAGGGGCTGGTGGTGCTGGAGGCGATGGCCTGCGGCCTGCCGGTGATCGGCGTGGATGCACTGGCGTTGCCTGAAGTGGTGCACCACGGCGTCAACGGCCTCCTGGCGCCGGCCGGAGACGAGGTGGCACTGGCGCAGCGCCTGGCGTGCCTGATCGCCGACGCCAGCCTGCGGCATCGCATGGGAGCGGCATCGCGCCGCCTGGCCGAAAGACACAGCCTGGAGAGGATCGCCGCCCAATACGAGCGGCTCTACCGGCAGGCCGCTGCCGCGCCCCCGCCGTCCTTCCCGCCGTCGTGGATGCGGCGCGGCGGTTGGCTATGGGGAATGCTGGCGGCCGGCCTGCACCTCGTGCGTGGATTAGGAGGAGGCGTTGGCTGATACGAGAACTTCAACTCGCAAAGTCGGGCTGGCCCTCAGCGGCGGCGGCGCGCGGGGACTGGCCCACATCGGCGTGCTGAAAGTGCTGGAGCGAGAGGGGATACCAATTGACTACCTGGCCGGCACCAGTATGGGCGG
>QMOC01000154.1 GCA_003648085.1 Chloroflexota bacterium | reverse complement strand
GTCCGCCCGACCGACATACAAACCGTATCCCTCCGCGCCGGCCACCTCCAGGCCGTTCTTGTCCGTTGAATAGGAGGCGGTGCTAGGGCTGCCCACCGAACCGATGACCACACCGTCATCGCCCGCCGAGCCTATGACCACCCCATCATTGCCTATCGTGTCCATCTCCAGGCCGTTATTGTCCGCCGAATCCACGTACACGGCGTGGCCGCCAGCCGATTCCACATACATGCCGTCGCCGCCCGCCGAGTCCACATAAACGGCGGTGCCGCCTGCCGATTTCACCCGCAGCCCGCCTCCCACAGCGTGGTCCAGCGTCAATGCAGCCTCATTGACGCCGAGGTCCCCGGCGATGATTGCCCCTGGGCGGAGGCCCAGGGCGTAGGGGGCCGGGGTCAAGGGCTGGCGCGGGCTGAGGATGGTATATGTTCCACCGCTGCCCGGCCGCACGCCGATCTCCAGCCAGCGGGCCTCGCCGGTGAAAGCATCTGTGCCAAAGTCCAGTTGCACGGTGAACAGACCCTCGCTGACGGCCACATCCTCCTGGGCCACCGTGCTGCCCACCGGGTTGCCGTCACTGGCAGCGTCGTAGAGTTGGAACTTGAAGTCATAGTGGCCGTTGGCCGGGCTGCCGCCGTCGGTCAGGCGACCCTGGTAGGTGAAGGCTGTACCTACGGTGTCCTGGGGAGCCAGTTCCTCCCGCGGACCCGGCCCCTGCGCCAGGGCGATACTTACGGCCAGGGCCAATAGCAACCCCAGGGCCAACGTACTGCTGAACAACCGTTGCTTTTTCATTTCATACCTCTCAATGGATTCTGGCCTCTACTTTTTGGGCGTAGCCCGCCATGGCCCCCTCGCTGGCAAACTCCTCCGGGCCGACCGCCGCGAGCATGACGATGACGTTGGCCTTACGAAAGGTCAGCATGTAAACGTTGAGGCCCAGTTCGTCATGGCTTCCCCCGACCATGACCGCTTCATCACCGACATCGGGAGGCTGCATAGTCTCGAGCGCCATTCCGGGCATCTGCTTTTGGAAGCCCTCTGTGAAGTTCGAGACGACATCCCCGGTCGCCATCTCCTGCTCGGCCGAGGCGACGGTTTTGGTGGTGAACACGTAGCCCATAACCATTCCTGTTACCCCTTCGGCTCCGAACATGCGCATATTGGCATCCTGCACGTGGGGCAGGTTCAGTTCCGGCGCGTCCTCCGTGCCCCCCTCCTCCAACAGGGACCAGGCGGGGCCGATGTCGGCGGCGGAGAGGTTCATCTCCGCGGCCGGCGTCTCGATCACCGGTTCCTTAGAACCACAGGCAATTGTCGCCAGCAACAGGCCCACCACTATCAGGCTTAGAATCAAGCGTTTCATTTTCACTACCTCCTTATCTTGATGCGTATTGTGTTTCACTTTTCACGTTTTACGTTTTCAGAAATCGTCGCCGCATTACCTCCTCTCCCGCCCGCTATGTCGCGATCGCAGTTTTCTCCATCTTGGGATCCGGTCTGGGCCTGCAGAAACCCAAACAGGTCTTTCAGACTGGCGAATCCCCGCCGCTCTCCGGTGCCGGGGCTCTCCAGAGAGGCCCGCCAAATCTGCTTTTTTCCGTCGCTGGTCTGCCACAGGCGCAGCAGGTACGATAGGTAGCGTCGCTGTGTTTTTTTCATAGTCCGGCCTGTTGTCCCGTGGGGCTGTCAAGCGAAACACCGTAAGGAAGACTGATTTGATTCTAGCCTCCCACCGTCAAAAAAACGTCAAAAGGGCAGCACTCCCCTTTGCTTATAACATCTAACAATGGTATAATTTTCTGCGCTTATCCCCTGCTGACTGCGGATCGTTGCAATGACCCGTCTGATGATTTCTTTGCTGGGGCCCCTGCAGGTCGCTCTGAACGGTGAACCGGTCACCGGTTTCGCCACCGACAAGGCGCGTGCTCTGCTGGCTTATTTGGCCGTCGAGGCGGACCGCCCCCACCGCCGGGACGCGCTGGCCGGGTTGCTGTGGCCCGATCAACCCCAACGCAAGGCCCGCCAGAACTTGCGCCAGGCACTCTCCCATCTGCGCCAGGCGCTCGGTGACCGGGATGACGCCGTGCCCTTCCTGCGAGTCAGCCGCCAGACAGTTCAGTTCAACCTCGAAAGCGACCACTGGCTGGACGTGGCGGCCTTCACAGCCCTGGCCGAGGCCTGCCGACGGCACCGGCACCGCCGTCTGGAGACGTGCCTGCCCTGCCTGAGGCGGATGGAGAAAATGGCCCAGTTGTACCGGGGCGACTTTCTGGAGCAGTTTTTCCTCGCCGACAGCGACGTCTTTGAGGAATGGGCCTTGCTCGAACGAGAGTGGCTGCGCCGTCAAGCGGTGAGGGTGCTCTCCCACCTGGCCGATTATTACGAGCGGCGCGGTGATTACGAGCGGGGACGGTACTATGCCTGGCGACAGGTAGAACTGGAGCCCTGGCGCGAGGAAGCCCACCGGCAATTGATGCGCCTGCTGGCGCTGGATGGGCAACGTAGTGCGGCCCTGGCCCAGTACGAAGCCTGTCGTCGGGCATTGGCCGAGGAATTGGGCATTGAGCCGACGGCCGAGACCGTGGCGCTGTACGAACGAATCAGTGAGTCGGCGGGTCGGCAGGTCGGCGAGTCGGCGATTGCGAACTTGCCTCTTTCCCCAACCTCTTTCGTTGGCCGGCAGGAGGAACTGGCGGAATTGGCCGAGTTATTGGCAAACCCCGATTGTCGGCTCTTGACCCTCGTCGGCCCGGGCGGCATCGGCAAAACCCGCCTGGCGCTTCAGGCGGCGGCGGCCCACATTGGGGCCTTCGCTCACGGTGTATACTTTGTGCCCCTTACCTCCGTCAGTTCACCCGAACTCATCGTTCCCACGATAGCGGAGGCCATAGCATTCTCCTTCGACAGCCATCGGGACCCCAAAGAGCAATTCCTGGATTACCTGCGTGAGAAAGAGATGCTGCTGGTATTAGACAGCCTGGAGCACATTCTGGAGGGAGCCGAGTTGCTGGTCGGGATCCTTCGGTATGCACCAGGGGTGGTGCTCCTGGCAACGTCGCGGGAGCGGCTGAACCTGCGAGAGGAGTGGGTATACGCGGTCGAGGGGCTGACGTACCCAGAAGGGGAGGCCGTGGGCGAGTTAGGGACCTCCAGCGCGATAGATTTGTTCCGGCAGCGCGCCCGCCAAGCGTATCGGCGCTTCTCACTCGCGGAGACGGAAATACCCCACGTGGTGCGCATCTGCCAGTTGGTCGAGGGGATGCCGCTGGGCGTTGAGTTGGCTGCGGCCTGGGTGGCGGTGCGCTCTTGTGGGGGAATCGCTCAGGAGATCGAACGCAACCTCGACATTCTGAGGGCTCGCCTGCGCAATGTGCCCGAACGTCAGCGAAGTGTGCGGGCGACCTTTGAACATTCCTGGAACCTGCTCTCGGGGCAGGAGAGAGCGGTGTTCCGCAAGTTGTCCGTCTTTCGAGGCGGGTTCCGGGCGAAGGCGGCGGAACAGGTGGCCGGTGCTTCGCTGGCGGTCCTCTCGGCTTTGGTGGACAAGTCCCTGGTCCGTCGCGTCTCATCCGAGCGGTACGATATGCACGAACTGCTCAGGCAATATGCGGCCGAGAAACTGCAGGCCGATCCGCAGGAACACAATGAAACACAGAGGCACCACGCCCGTTATTTCGCCGCCTTTCTGGAGCAACAGAGGGAGCATCTGAAGGGCGCGAAACAGAAACAGGCCCTCCTGGAGATCGGTCTGGAGATCGAAAACGCGCGCCATGCCTGGCGGCTGGCCGTGGCGCGCGGTTATGCTCACCTGGTTGAGCAGAGTCTGGAAAGCCTGTATCATTTCTACGACGTCCGAAGCCGGTTTCGGGAGGGGATCGAACTCTTCGCCCAGGCGGTAGAGCGCTGGCGCGGAGACTCGCAACAGGCGCGCATCTTCGGCAAAGCCCTCTCCTATCAGGGGGCGCTCTATCGCCACCTGGGCCTCCATCGGCTGGCCAGAACCTGCCTGGAACGAAGCCTGGGGATTTTCGAGCGCCTGAGGATGCAAACCGAGCAAGTCTTCTGCCTGATCAACCTGGCAGAGGTGAGCCGCCATCAAGGGAAATACGAAGAAGCAGAGCAATTGGCTCGCAAGGGCCTGACCCTGTCCTGGCAGATCGAGGATTGCTGGGGCATGGCGCGTTCGCTCCTCCTGCTGGGCCTGATTCGATATCGAACCGGGGACGTGGATCAGGCGCAAGCATTGCTCGAAGAGAGCCTGGCTATCGGCCGCGAAAGTGGCGACCAGCGACTCATAATGCCCTCTCTCAACGCGCTGGGCGACGTCGCCTGCCATCGGGGGGACTACACCAAAGCGCAAGTCCTGTTTGAGGAGTGCCTGGCGTTGAGCCGGGAACTGGGCGACCAGTTCAACGTCGCGGTACACCTCAACAACCTGGGCACCGTGCTGCACGTCCTCGGGAAGTACGCAGAGGCCCGCTCGTTTTATCAGGAAAGCCTGGAGACCTGCCGCAAGATCGGCGATCAGAAAGGACAGGCTATCGCGCTGAGCAACCTGGGGGAAGTGACACATGCTCTCGGTGCGTATTCCGAGGCGCAGGAGTACTACCAGGCGGGGCTGACGATTGGGCGCGAGGTCGGGGATCAGTGGGCTACGATGGCCTGTTTGAACAACCTGGGAGAGACCGCCTGTGCTCTGGGGGACTACGAGAAAGCCACAGCCCACTTTGCCGAGGCATTGAAGATCGCCACGGATACCCAGACATTGGCGATGCTGCTGAAAATCCTGGTCAACCTGGCCGTCCTCCTTGCCAGGCGGGGCCAGAGGGGCCAGGCAGCGGAGTTGCTTGGGCTGGCGCGCCGCCACCCCGCCAGTGAACAGGCGACCCAGGAGAAGGCTGAGCGTTTGCTGGATGAGATGGGCCTGACCCCGCCGGATAGTGTCCCGCCCCTGGACGCGGTTGCCGCCGAGGTACTCGCGGGCATCTCCCCCCATTGACCACCCTGGGGCCGGTGGCCGAGGTGCCGATCAAGACCCGCGCACTCGACGCGGTGGTGGCGGATATTTCAGGCTCTCAGCACAGCGGAGAGGAGTCAAGAGCGATGTCATCCATTCAAATTCAACCAGTCACCACCCGACGCGACTTGCTCGCCTTCGTCAAGTTCCCCTGGCGGGTCTACAAGGGCGACCCGAACTGGGTGCCCCCTCTGATCTCCGAGCGCCTCGAGTATCTCGACCCCGCCACAGGCCCCTTCTACGAGCACGCTGACGTGGCCCTCTTTCTGGCCCGCCGGGGCCGGAAGGTGGTGGGCACCATCGCCGCCTTTGTGGACCGTCAGTTCATCGAGCACGTGGGCCGACGCGAGGGCGGCTTTGGCTTCTTCGAGGTCATCGAGGATTACGCCGTGGCCAAATGGCTGCTGGACACCGCCTGTGAATGGCTGCGGGCGCGTGATATACCTCTGATGCGCGGCCCGACCAGTTTCACCGACAACGACCAGCCGGGCGTCCTGCTCGAGGGGGCCGACTGTCCACCCGTCATGCTGGAGGCCCACACCCCGCCGTACTACAAAGACTTTCTGGAACGGTACGGTATGGAAAAGGATCACGATCTCTTCGCCTGGCGGGCCTTCCGCTCGCAGATCGGCGAGGAACTGAAGAATATCCCGCCGGAACTCAGCCGCGTGGCCGACGTGGCGCGGCAGGTGGCCAACGTCACCATCCGCAAGGTGCGCCTGGAGAACTGGGACGAGGAGATTGCCACTGCACACCGTCTCTTCAACACCACCCTGCACAATCTCCCCAACCGCAATCCGATGACAGAGGCCGAATTCCGCCGTATTGCCGACCAGATCCGTCCCTTCCTGGACCCCGACCTGGCGCTCTTCGCCGAGGTGGAAGGCAAGCCGGTCGGTTTCTGCGTCGCTCTGCCCGACATCAACCGCGTGTTGATCCACCTCAACGGCCGGCTCTTTCCCCTGGGCTGGCTCAGAATGAAACGCTACATCCGCCGGATTGACGTCGTCACCTTCAAACTGATGGGTGTCCTAGAGGAATATCGCCGCCGGGGCATTGATGCCTTGCTCTATCTGGAGGCCGTCAAGGCCGTCTACGAGAAGGGCTACGAATGGCTGGACGGCTCCGTCACTTCCGAACTCAACCCGATGATCAACCTGATCGCCCACCGTCTGGGAGCGGAGCGGTACAAGCACTATCGGCTGTACCGAATGGAACTGTGAGGCGCTGCTATGCTCAGCACGCAGATGACGATGGCGGAGGCCATCCGCCAGGTGGCCGACTCACGCCCTGACCAGGAGGCGCTGGTGTGCGGCGAGGTGCGGAGCACCTACGGCCAACTGCTGGAGCGCATCCGCGCACTGGCGCAGGGCCTCCACGGATTGGGAGTGCGCAGAGGGGACAAGGTCGCCGCCCTCCTGCCACCGGGGCCTGAGTTCGTCCACCTCTTCTTCGCCGTGGCCGAACTGGGCGCGGTCATCGTGCCCCTGAACCCACAACTGCGCCGCCGGGGGCTGAGCGGCATACTGCACGACGCGGAGCCCGTGGCGCTGGTGACGTTCCGCCCTAT
>QMOC01000153.1 GCA_003648085.1 Chloroflexota bacterium | reverse complement strand
GGCCGGGACACAATCAGCGTGGGGCCGGTCCGACTGGCGGCCCGGGAACCGACGATGCTCACAGGCACGCCACTGACCTACCAACTGGGGAACGGGATGCGGCTGGTGGCCTGGGACCCCGAGTGGGATGGCCCCGTCCGGCCCGGGGGAACACTCCGCTTCACCCTCTACTGGGCCTGCGACGTCCCGCCGGACCGGCCGCTCAACATCTTCGTCCACCTGGTGGGGGAGGACGGCTCCCCGTTGGCCCAGGGGGATGGACCGCCGCTGGACGGCGACTACCCAACCGACCTGTGGGCTCCTGGTGACATCGTCGCCGACGAGCGGGTTGTGGCGCTTCCTGTCACCCTGTCACCGGGGCGATACACGCTCTTGGTAGGGCTCTACAGCCTGGAGACCGGGGAGCGGCTGCCGGCCTTCGATGCGCACGGTACGCGGCTCCCCGCCGACGCCATCCCTCTGACTGCGCTGGAGGTGACCCCCTGATGGCATGGCGATATTGTCACCGCCGCCCAGCGATCAATCGCCAGGCTAAGGGGCCCAGGCCCGCTAAATCTGAGGCTTTAGGCTTTAGGATTTGGGATTTGGGATTTGGGATTTTTCTTTTGCTCCTGGCCTTCGCGCTGCGCACCTATGCACTCTCGCTGCGGGAGTTGACCTTCGACGAGGTCGGCAGCGTATTCATCGCTACCCGGGGGCCCCTGGGCCTGCTCGCCTACCTGCGCGGTGCCATTCGCGAACATCCCCCTATCTACTATCTGCTACTCTCCCTGTGGCTACCACTGACTGGGCGGAGCGAGTTTGCCGTGCGCTTCCTATCCGTCATCATCGGCATGGCGACGGTGGCAGCGACGTACCGGCTGGTGCGCCGGGCCGCCGGTCGGTGGGTGGCCCTCCTGACCGTGCTCTTGTTGACGCTCTCCCCCTTCCATATCCGCATCTCACAGGACGCCCGAATGTATGGGCTGCTCGCCCTATTCAGCCTACCTTCAACCTTCACCTTCATCCGGCTGCTGAGCGGGGATCGGGCGCGCTGGTGGATACTCTTCTGGCTGGCGACCGGCCTGGGGATGTTCACACACTACTACATGGCCTTCGTGCTCTTGGCTGAAGACCTGTTCTTGCTCCTCAACTGGCGGCGCTACCGCCATCTCCTGGCCCGCTGGCTGGCTGTCCATCTGGCACTGGCCGGGGCTGTAGCCCTGTGGGCGGCCCTCTCGCCGGGGCTGTGGGCCACGCTGGCCTCCTTCTGGCGCAGGGGTACTGCCTCGCACGTGCGCTGGAACGGCCTCTTCCGTGCCCTCAACGGCCTCTACCTGGGAGCTACGCTCCGCCCCAACTGGCTCCACCTGGCCCTGCCGCTGGCCCTCACCGCCCTCGGCATCGTACTGGCTGTGGCACAGAGGAGAAAAGAGATAAATGGCCTGCTGATGGGCTTGCTGATGGGCGTGCCACTGATTGCAGTCCTGGCCCTGCCCGAGCGCGTCACCGGCCGCTACCTCACCGTAGCCCTGCCCGCCTGCATCCTGGCAATGGCCCTGGCGCTCGATTGGCTGATCAGTCGCTGGTCATTGGCCATTGTTCATCGTTCATCATTCATCGTTCATTGTTCATTGTTCATTGTTCATTGTTCATTGTTCATTGGAATTATCTTCGTGGACGCCTCGGCCTATGCCCTGATCTACTTCCCGCCGGGCGAAAGTTTCCGCGCTCGAATGGAGTACCTGAAAACGCACGCCCGCCCCGACGATGGGCTGCTCCTCCACGGTCCCTGGCAGGCGCTGTTGCTGACCTACTACACCCCCGGCCCATTGAAGAGTTACACCGTAGAGGACGGCCCGATCGAGGAGGTATTGACTGACATCTTCGACGCCCACGACCGCGTGTGGGTCTCCTACAATTCCGTCGAACCGGTGGACCCAGACTGGCTCGTCTCCCGCTGGCTGCACGAGCACACCCATCAGGTCTGGGCTGAAGGAGACTTGACGCTCTATTACGCTGCGCCTGCTCAAGGACTGCCGCCAGACTTGATTGGGGACTCATCTGAAGGTAGCGGCCCAGAGATGACTGCCCTGCCCTTCCAGGCATTCCTGCCAGCCGTAGTGCACGGCGGAGTGGACGGGTACGACCAGGTAGAGCGTGTGGACGTCCGCTTTGGGGAGCAACTGCGGCTGGATGGCGTAGCACTGGCGAACCTGAAGCCGATCGCCGGGGATGCAGTCCTGCTCCTCACCCAATGGCGCGTCCTCCAGGACATCCCGCACGGCTTGGTGATGCGTCTGGAATTGGTCGGCCCCGCCGGTCAGGTCTGGGGAGAGTACCTGTTCCGCGTCGGCCCATCCCACGTTCCCACCCAGGGCTGGAGTGCCGGTGAGACCTTCGTCGAGCGGCGCGGGATAGTCGTCCCCATCGGCACGCCCCCCGGTGACTACGCCCTCCGCGTGCGCGTCTTCCCGCCGGAGGGAGACGAGTGGCTGCCGGAGGGAGATAGCCCGTTTGAGGTCGGGCCGGTCCACGTGGGCCGTTCCACGCCTGGCAAGACACTGGAGGCACTACCAGGCCGCGAGTTGCACGCTACCTTCGGCGACACCCTCGCGCTGGTCGGGTACGAGCCGTGGGGACACCGCTTCACCCAGGGCAATCCGCTCATGTTCAACGTCTACTGGCAGGCGCTGACCGACCCGCCGGAGGACTACGAGTTGGAAATCGAACTGGTGGACGGCGACGGGACGGCGCTGGTGAAGCGGCGCGTCCAACCGGTCGCCGACTGGTTCCCCACTACCCGTTGGCGGGCCGGCGATGTAGTGTTGGGCCGCTACACTGTGCCACTGCCGGTGGACGCACCTCCGGGGTGCTACGACATCCGCCTGAGCCTCTACGCCCCCGGCGGATCGCCGCTGCCGGTGAGCGGGACACGCTCGTATGAACTCTTCGACCGGTGGCCTCGGGAGCAGACGCTCTCCGGCACGGACCTCGTATTGACCGAGGTGGAAGTGGAGGCTCGCCCGCGCAGGTACCGTCCCCCGGCGATGGAGCACCGCCTGGACGTGGTGCTGGGCGACGACGTGCGGTTGCTGGGATACGACCTGGCCTCCGCGTCCGTCAGGCCGGGCGACACGGTCGAACTGACGCTCTACTGGCGGGCGATGAGGAAGATCGAGCGTATGTACGCCGTCTTCAACCACCTGGTCGCTCCCGACGGGACGGTGATAGCCCAGGCGGATAGTTGGCCGCAGGGGGGCGCGTATCCTACCCTTTACTGGCTGCCGAACGAGGTAGTCGAAGATCACTACACCATCCCGCTGCCATCTGACGTGCCTTCGGGGGAGTACATGCTGCGGGTCGGGATGTACGACGCCGCCACCGGCGAGCGCCCCGTCACCCTCGTCAATGGTGAGCCCGTCCCCGAACGTTGCGTCGTATTGACCACTATCATGGTCAGCCGTTAGCAGGAGGTAGAAGTGAGCCCGCTCAAAATCCCAAATCTCAAATTGTTCATTGTCCAGTGTTCACTGTTCATTGTGCTGGCTGTCCTCTACGGCGCGACCATCCCCATTTTCGAATCGCCCGACGCCAACGGCCACTACGCCTACATCCACGAACTGACCGAGGGGCGCGGCCTGCCGGTGCAGGGTACCCCCTCCGGCGAGCGGGTCACCGGCTACGTCGCCAGCCATCCGCCGCTCTACTATGCCATCTGTGCGGCGCTCACCTTCTGGAACGACGAGGACGTAGACCGCCGGGAGTGGGCCTGGCGCAACCCTTACCACGCTATGGGACACCCCGGCTCGGTCGCCAACAAGAACTACCTGATCCACACCCCGGCCGAGCGGTTTCCCTGGCGTGGCACGCCGCTCACAATGCACATCGCCCGCCTGGTCTCGACGGCGCTAGGCCTGCTGGCAGTCGTAGCGACCTACGGCATCGTGCTGGAACTCTTTCCCGACCGTTCGGACGCGAAAGGGGCGAACGCGAAAGGGGCGAAATGGCTGGCCCTGGGTGCAGCGGCCCTCACCGCCTTCAACCCGATGTTCATCTTCACCTCCGCGCGGGTGAGCAATGACGCCGCCGTGACTGCTTTCGGCTCACTCGTCGTCTGGGGTGCGGTGCGACTGGCTGTACGTGGGCTCTCCCGGCGGGGCCTGGCGCTCCTGGGCGCTGCCTTGGGCCTGGCGGCACTCTCCAAACTCAGCGGCGTCGTCCTGGCCCCCGCCGTCGCCCTGGCCTTGCTGCTCGACGCCCCTCGCATCTGGCGTCAGTATCCCCAGGTCTCCCCCTCTCGGCGCTTAGGATTGGTCATTGGTCATTGGTTATTGGTCATTTTGCCGGCTTTAGCCGTCGGCGGCTGGTGGTTCGCCCGCAACTATCTGCTCTACGGCGAACTGATGGGCACCCACGCCTGGCTGAGCCACACGGCGACGGTCCGACCAGAGCCCATCGGCTTCCTCGACGTCATCCCCGAACTGCGCGGGCTGGAGATGTCCTACTGGGCGATGTTCGGCTGGTTCAACGTCCCCGTCGCCCCGTGGATGTACCGCTTCTGGTGGTATCTGGTGCGGCTGGCGGTGGTGGGGCTGGTGCTTGTCCTGGCGGATCAGTGGACGGCGCGCCGCTTCTCGCGCCCGGTGCAGGCGGGGCTGCTGGTTCTGGCCTTCGCTTTCCTGCTCATCTTCGGCTCCGTCTGGCGCTTCATCATGATCGTGCTGGGCTCGCAGGGACGCTACCTGATGCCGGCCGTCGCCCCTATCTCCGTCCTTCTGATGCTTGGCTTGAGCCGCCTCCTCCCCCGCCGCTGGACCCCCGGTCTGGCGGTGTTCCTGAACGTGACCGGTCTGGCGTTGGCGTTGATCTGCCTCTTCGCCTTCATCCTGCCGGCCTACGCTACGCCGGAGGTGGTGCAGGAGAGCGATCTGCCGGAGGAGATGTCGCGCTTCAACTTGACCTTCGAGGGGACGCCGATCCAACTTCTGGGCGGCACCATCGAGGCGGAGGAGGCATACCCAGGAAAGTCGGTGCCGGTGAGCCTCTACTGGCAGGCGTTAGAGCCGCCACAAGAGGACCTCGTCGCCTTCGTCCAGATCCTGGGGCGTGGTATGGAACCCATCGCGGGGGTGGACTGCTATCCGGGGCGGGGCAACTTCCCGCCGACTCTCTGGCAGCCCGGCGTCATCTACCGCGACCGCTACGTGTTGCCCCTTGCTGCCGACGCCGAGGTGCCGACCATAGTCGCACTCCACGCCGGAATCCACCGCTACGGCGGTCAGCCCCTCACAGCCAGGCTTCCCTCCGGCGAACCGGCCCCCGAACTGGTGCTGTTGGACCTCGTGCCCCTCCGCCCGGTTGAGCCACTTTCCGAGGACGTCGCCTTCCCCGTCGGCGCCCGCCTCGGTGAGGCCATCACCCTGGTGGGATACGATCTCTCCATTGGAGAGGTACAGCCTGGTGAGACCTTCACCGTCACCCTCGTCTGGCGGGCTGAGGCGACCCCTGACACCGACTACACCGTCTTCGTCCACCTGCTGGACGAGAGCGGCACTCTCGTGGCTCAGGCCGACCATCCCCCGCTGGAGGGCGCGTACCGCACCTCCTTCTGGGCCCCCGGCGACGTCGTGCGCGACCCCTACCGCCTCACCGTGGACGCCGCCGCGCCCCCGCGCGCCTGCACGCTCCTCGTCGGCATGTACGACCCCCGCACGGGCATCCGTCTTCCGGCCTACGACGGCCTGGGCACCCGCTTTGATAACGATGCCATTGTCATCGGCGGAGTCAAAGTCAAATGACCAAACCCCCAACCTCGAACCTGAAACCTCCAACCTTAAACTTCATCATTTTCGCCTTCCTGATCCTCGGCGTCATCTACAGCCTGGCTACCCCCCCGCTGGAGGCCTCCGACGAGTTCAAACACTACCCCTACACCCAGTACGTCCAAACCCACCGCGATCTGCCCGTCCTCGACCCTGAGACCTGCCTGGCATCCCCCGACGACTGCCCCTGGCTGCAGGACGGCGGCCAGCCTCCCGCCTACTACACGCTTATGGCGGCGGTCACCTCGTGGATAGACACCTCCGACCTCCCCGAAGTGCGCTGGACTAACTGGCACGCCTTCATCGGCAACCCGGCCCAGGTCTGCAACAAGAACCTGGTCATCCACCTCCCGGAGCGGGAGCGGTTTCCCTGGCACGGCTCTGTCCTGGCGATCCACTTCATCCGCTTCCTCACCCTGGGGTTTGGCGTCGGCACAATCGCGCTGACCTATCTCCTGGCCCGCGACCTGTTCCCAGATCGGCCCGACCTGGCGCTGGGCGCGGCCGCCCTCACTGCCTTCAACCCGATGTTCATCTTCGTCAATGCCGCCGTCAACAACGACGCAATGGCGGCCTTCGTCGGTTGCCTCAATTTGCTGCTGTTCGTGCGCTTAGTGCGCGACGGTCTGCAAGGACCGCTGCCCCTCTGGCGCTACGGCCTGGTGGGGCTGACCGTCGGCCTTTTCCTCTTGACCAAGTTGAGCGGCCTGGCAGCCCTGATCCTGCTGGCCTTTCTCCTGGCCTGGGTCAGTCTCCGCCGTCGCAGCCTCCGCCCGCTCCTCGTGGGCCTG
>QMOC01000152.1 GCA_003648085.1 Chloroflexota bacterium | reverse complement strand
CCACTTACCTCTCTACCGTTACCCCATCGCCCGTGCCGGCCCTGCTTCCCACCCCTCTTCCCGACGGCTCCTTTCGTCTCTCCACCGGCGATGGGCTATCGCTGACTCTCTCTGCCGACGGACAGGTGTCGGGCCTGGAGATAGACGGGGTCCAACTGGTCACCGGCTCCGCCCCGGCGCTGTGGGTGCGGGATATGAGCCGCGCCGCCGACCCACCGGTGTCCAACCTCCTGTCCAACCCCGGATTTGAGGGAGAGGCCGGCTGGGAGACGCTGATGGCCCGGGACGCGGAGGTGGCCTTCGCGAGCGATCAGGCCCGCAGCGGAAACAGGGCGCTGGCGGTGGCCGCCACGGGCCAGGGAATGGGAGCGGTCATCGCCGACCCGGTGCCGGTCATCCCCGGCCATCGCTACCGGGTCTCCGCCCACTTCCTCAGCCGAAAGGGATACATCTCCCATCCCTCCGGCTCCGCCGTCTTCTGGCAGCGCGACCTCTACCGCTATCCCTACCGAGCCACGGGCCTGTACCTGTGGTGGGTGGACGCGACGGGGCAGCGCATCGGAGAGGAGCCGGAGTTGGCGGCGGCGCTTCACTGGCACGCCCAGGTCTGGCGGCGGCTCAACCGCGAGGTAAACGCGCCGGAGGGGGCCGCTGCCGTCCAGGTCGTCGTCGCCGCCCGCCCCGACGAGGGGGACACCGTCTGGGTGGACGACGTGGCGCTGATCGAGAGCCCCGAGACAGACCGACCATTGACGGGGGAAGTCACATTGAGGGGAGGGACACTGGTCCAGCGGACCAACCTCCCGGAGGCGGGGCTGGCTTTCACCGTCACCTACACCGCCCGTTCCGGCTACATCGCCGTCCACACCCAGGTGGCGGACACCACCGGGCAGGAGCGGGCGCTGGAGGTGGCGTGGGGAGCACCCGTGTCCGCTCAAGGCTGGCATTGGTGGGATTCCATCCGTGAGAGCCGCCCTATCACCACGCCGATGCGCTACTTCAACGCCGTCAGCGCCGACTTCTCTACCTGGATGCCGATGTCGCTCTACCCGGTGGCCGTCGTCGAGGACGGAGCGCGGGGGCTGGCGCTGGCGCTGCCGCTCGATCAGCCTCGCGTGGCGCTCCTCTCTTACGACGGCGGGGCTGGGCGGCTGGAGGGACGGGCCTTCCTGGGCACCTCCCCTCAGGCGATCCACCTGGCCCCCCGCGCCGACTTCACGCTCAACCTCTATCGCACCGACCCCGCCTGGGGGCTCAGATCCGCCCTGGCCCGCCTGGAGGAGTTCTATCCCGAATGGTTTGATTCCTGCCTCAACCCCGACGACTACGCGGGGTTCGAACAGGGCGACTTCGCCTCTCAGTCCGGTGCGCAGGCGGTCGCCCGCTACGATGCGGAGGAAGTCTACACCGCCCATTACACCTGCGCCGATATGCCGGTCAAGATGGGCTCCGCCGACGGCCCGCCCCCCACCCTCGACGGGGGATGGGAGCGGGTCGCCGCCTACGCCGCCGGGGATAATCCCCTTCATCGCGCCCGCGCACGGGCCTTCCAGGTCGGCGTCGCTTATGATGCCGACGGTGAGCCGATCCTCAAACACGTCGGCGTCTTCCCCTGGGCCCCCGACGTGTGGGAGATCGCCTGGGTCGGTAACTTAGACCCTGATCTGCCGGAGGGGTACGGGCAGTACCTGCTGACCGAGGAGGTGGATCGGGCCTTCACCCAGGCCACCGCCGTGGGTGCGCAACTTGATGGGGTATTTATGGATAACTTCATGGCCACGCCAACGGTGGACCTGCGCCCGGAGCACATCGCCGTCGCCGACCTGCCGCTGACCTACAGTTTCAACGACTACCGGCCCGGCGTGCACACGATGTCCTCCCTGGCCGAGTACCTGGCCGCGCTGCGGGCCTATCTGGACTCTCACCACGGGGCCGACAAGGGGATAAGCATCAACTTCTGGGGCTTGGCGACGGTGAACTTCCTGGCCCCCTGGATAGACGGCTTCGGCGGGGAGGGGGAGGTGCAGAAGAAGCCCACCAATTGGAACCCGGCCATTCTCGACTATCGGCGGGCCATCGCCGACCACCGGCTGCAACTCTTTTCCATCCAGGAGCCGGGGCTGAGCGTGGCCGATGTGGAGGCGGCCGGTGAGCGGGCGCTTTTCTACGGCATACTTCTCCGCCGTGGCCCCCACGGAACCGGCTGGGAGGCCGGGGCCGAGGAGGCGCTGGAGCGGTACACAGCCCTGGTGCGCGCCTACAACGGACGCGGCTGGGAGCCGGTGACCTATGCCCACACCGACTACCCCGATGTGGCGGTGGAGCGGTTCGGATCTGACGTGTTCACCGTCCACAATTGGGGGGACGCGCCGGCCACCTACACGCTGCAGGTGGACCTGGCCGCGCTGGACCTGGGCGCGCCCTCCGGCGTGAGCGAGTTGACCACTGGCGAGGCGGTATCCTTCACCATCGAGGGAGGCGACCTGCTCATCCAGGACACCCTCGAATCAGGGCAGACGCACGTTTTTCGGGTTCTGCGCCCCGAGGGCTCTCATGAAAAACCTGGAGGTCAATATGCAGAAGGCAGTTCTCCTCACCATCGGCGGACGGCTTGAAGCGGGCATCCTGAGCGCAGTGGAGGGCCGTTGGCGCTTACGCTGGCCTGGCGGCGAGGTGACATTCACCGCGCCCTCCTACCCCGGCCGTGGCGTCTTCGGCGACGAGGCGCTGGCATCCTTCATCGCCGAAGAACTAACCACTCGGGACATCGTCCTGCGCATCTGCGGCACCTGCGCCCACTTCCACTTCTCCGGGATGAGTCGCGATATGAGCAACGGCTGGGTCGGCTACTGCCTCCACGCCAAGACAGGTCCCCTCGCCCCGGCACGGGACACTATCCACCTCTGGAACGATTGTGAACACTGGGCCGAAGGAGGCGGAAAATGATGAGCCGAAGGAGGAAGGCGATGCAACAGTGGGTCATCGTGGTGGGAATCGGGCTTTTGCTGCTACCGCTCCTGGGCTGCCAGCCCGCGCTGCCTGCCAGCGCCCAGGCACAATCGGATGCGGTTGACCTGCACCGCCAGGTCCAACTGCTCAACCTCATCAACGGCCTGGAACTGACACCCGAGCAGATGCACTTCGTCCTCGAAAAGGCCCAGGAAGCACAGGAGATACGGGAAGGCTTGAAGACCGAGGCTGACACCGAGGAACTGACCGCCGTGCTAGAGGAGATGCGGGAGACCTTGATACAGGGGGAGAACCTCTCGCAGGACCTGAAGGAGCGATACTGGGCGCTGCACGGGGATAACAAGCGGCTCCTGGCGACTTATGAGGAGGATATAAACAGTATCGCCTTGGAGGTGGAGGGAATTCTGGAACCACATCAGGTCTACGCGCTGGAGCAATACGTCCCCCGCATCATCCCGCCCGAAGGCGAACTGCGCATCGGTCAGGCGCAGGACACGAGCGGTGGCGAGGCGGCGCTGGGGCGACTGCGGGCCATACCCGATGACCGGTTCGAGCGTCACAAACAGGGAAATGAGCGAAACGCTTCGCAGGAGATATTCGTGGACATCAACAACCCAAACTGTGACGATACAAACCCCGGGACTGAGGATCAGCCTCTATGCAGCATCCAGGAGGCCGCCGAGCGCTCCACCCCCGGAACTACCGTTTACGTGAAAGAAGGGATATACAGAGAGAAGGTCACGGTGACGACATCTGGCACGGCCGGAGCGTTGATCAAGTTCGTCACCGAAGAGGGAGACCACGTCGTGATTGATTCTCCTGGCGAGGCCTGTTTCGACCTGCGGGAGGTGGAATACATCAAGATTCACGGCTTTGAATTGACAGGCGCCTGGCTCGCTCAGGGAGGATCGGCCGCTGCCTGGCACACGGAGGAGATCACACCGGCACACGGCGGTGGTATCAGGGCCTTTCCGCTCGACGAAGAGGGTTTCGGCGTTCGGAACAGCATCTTTACCTACAACGTCATTCACGATAACGATGCCGGCATCTGGCTGGTTTACAGTGACCACAACCTCATCAATAGCAACGTTATCTACAACAGCGGAGAGGCGTCCATTAGAATCAAAAGAGGAGACCATAATCACATCTACAACAACCTGGTGTTCAGCAACGGATCGAACGAGAGGTGGGGAATCACGTTCTATTGTGCTATCGGAACCAGGGTCTATCACAACACGATCGTCGAACCCAGCGGTGGTGCGGTTTACATCTATGAAGGTACATCCAACCTCAACGGTGCCCTTCCGGGCTCAGCGGAGTATTGCATTCCCAGTAACAATACGCAGATCTATGATAACATCGGCGTTGTAAGAGGCATTGAGGCCGGCGATAGCGCTCCACTGGTTATCGGGAGCAGCACGACGACCGACCGTGATCCGATTCTCGACACGTTGTATGGCCCCTTGAGCAACACCTATCACTACAATCTCTGGTACAATCGAAGTGCTGCCGATGCCATTGTGAGCTGGGGAGACCTGGCCGAGCGGCACACTTTTGAGCATTACGCGCTTTTGAGCCTGGAGGAGTTCCAGCAGAAGCAAGAGGGATACGGACTGCACTCAATGGCGACCGATCCGCTGTTCGTTGACCCGGCGCATTGGGACTTTAGGCTGGCAGACGACAGTCCGGCCAAAGGGGCTGCTTCAGACGGCACCGACCTGGGCGTGGACTTTGGGAGCCTGCCTCGCTTCAGCAGACCGACCGTCTATCTCCCTCTCATCCTGAACAACACGGGGCCGTAGGTAGGGGCGACGCTGGCGGTCGCCCACGGCAGGCGCATCTTCCAAACTATATCAGATGAGCATGCCAAAAGCGATTCTAATTACCGTCAGCGGGCGGTTGGAGACGGGTGTTCTGAGCATTACGGAGGACTGCTGGCTCTTCCAGTGGTCGGGGGGCAAGATAGCCTTCACCCCGCCCACCTGCCCCGGCCACGGCGTCATCGGCAACGAAGCGCTAAAGCGGTTCCTCGCCGAAGAACTGCCTCCTCGGGAGATCGTCCCCCAGATCTACAGTCGCTTTCCACCCTGGTGACTACTCAGCCGCCCCGCCAGATTCGAGATCGGACGCAGATTAACGCGGACCCTCGGTGACTACTCAGCCACCCCGCCGAACTCGGAATCGGACGCAGATTCACGCCGATTTTCGCAGATAAGATCAAAAAATCAGCGTTTATCAGCGTTCATCTGCGTCCTAAAGAATATGTTTCAACGCTCCGCCTGGGGATGGCTGAGCAGTTACCAGATATATTCGTTTACCGGGAGTTGAGGCAACGGATGGAAAGCGGATAAACGGATATGCCCTTCCACCCCAGCATCCCCCCGCAATCCCGTTGCCATACCCAGAGTTTAACGTATAATTTACAATGCCGAAACGTCGGGATAGCACCGTCGTGGTTGTATGCTTTTGAAAGAGCCCAGGAGGCCGGATACACGAGGGCTATCCTTATCGTGGCCCCCACCCGATTCTTCAAGGAGACGCACGATGTCTAAGCAGCACCGGGAAGCACTGGGCGGGGTGCTTCTGGCGATCGTAATAGCGGGCCTGGTCTCGCTCGCCACCTGTGCCGCCGGAGGAGGAGGTTCAGA
The DNA here is from genome assembly GCA_003648085.1 of Chloroflexota bacterium. Lineage (GTDB taxonomy): Bacteria > Chloroflexota > Anaerolineae > B4-G1 > B4-G1 > B30-G15. The sequence goes on along the minus strand of QMOC01000152.1, from coordinate 984 downwards.
GCGTTCCACCGATCCGCCGTCCGCCGAGCAGCAGCCCATCTACGTCACCCTGGCCTTCCATCTGGACGTCCCCTTTCCCTGGGATTCCGGCCCCACACCGGAGACGGCCACCATCGCCCAGATCGTGGACGAATTGACCGCCCGCGGCCTGCGTGCCCACCTGGGCTTCCAGGCCACGGTGGCCGAGCAACTGGCCTGGGCCTTCCCCGACACGGTGGCCCAGATTCAGGCCGCCCAAATGCCCGTCGCTTACCATGTAGGCCCCGGCCACAACCCGGAGGTGATCTACCTGTTGCGCGGCCCCCAGCGGGCGTGCAGTGGTCCCGAGGATTGCTTCACCGCCCAATGGGAGTACGAGACCCACGCCCTCTACCCCCTGACCCATCCCCAGGCCAGTGAGCCCATCACCCCGGCCCAGGCCGGCGGCTGGCTGCTCCTGGAGCAGACCTTCGGCGTCATCCCCCTGCCCACCGATTCCCACGGCGACGACGTGATGTATCGTCTGCTCGGCTCCCGCTCCTACACGATGAGCACCAGCCCCATCGGCGAACTGGTCACCCCCTCGATGGACTACGGCAAGGAGGTGCCAGAAGGGGTGATCCCCCTGCCGGAGATGGGGGAACACCTGCTCTACCCGGCCTCCATCATTGACGGCGGGAAGATGTGGGATGGGGGACTGCCCTGCCAGAGCGCCGCCCGTTACTTCGGCAAGGAGCCCGGGGAGGACGCCCCGGCCCTGATTGACCCCTACGCCTGGCTCGACATCCTGTTGCACACCCAACCCCGCGACCGCATCAACCACCTGGGGCTCCTGACCCATACCTGGCCCTGGCGACAGTCGGGTGGCAAGGAGTGGTATCTCGACCTGGTGGACTACATGCTGGCCCACCCCGACGACTTCGTCATCATCGCCGAGGACCCGGCGGGCTACCAGTACCTGCCGCAGAACGGGCCGCTCCCTTATTTCCAGGCCCGCTATGGGGT
>QMOC01000151.1 GCA_003648085.1 Chloroflexota bacterium | reverse complement strand
CGTTCTTGACAAAGTGGCGAAAGCGATTATAATATAACCGCTAACGGATGGACGAGACCTCTTCAACGAAGCGCTGAGCAGGGAGGCTCACGCGCTTCTTTCGTGCATGTCTTGTGAGAATTCCCCAACAGGGAGGACAATGAACGATCGAGAAGAACATGTGCTGGAAGCGCGAGATTTTCGCGCATTGCGTATTAGCCTGGCATCACCTGAGCAGATCCGTTCCTGGTCCTACGGCGAGGTCACCAAGCCCGAGACCATCAACTACCGTCGTCTCCGCCCCGAAAAAGATGGGCTCTTCTGTGAGGCCATCTTCGGCCCCACCAGGGACTGGCAATGCTACTGCGGCAAGTACAAGAACGTCCGCTACAAAGGCATTATCTGCGATAAATGCGGCGTTGAGGTGACCCGCTCTTCGGTGCGGCGCGAACGTATGGGCCATATCGAACTTGCCGCTCCGGTCGCCCATATCTGGTATACCCGTCGCGTCCCTACTTACCTCGGTATTCTGCTCGACATTTCCAAGCGCAATATGGACCGCGTGCTTTACTTCGCCCAGTACGTGATCACCCATGTGGACGAGGAGGCCCGCCAGAAGGCTCTCAAGCGACTGGAGGAGGAGTTCGAGGAGGAGCGGGAACAACTGGAGGCTGTGGCCCAGGAGGGTATCACGGCGCTGGAACAGCGGTTGGCTCAGGAAGAAGCCCGCATCCAGGAGCGGTTGAAGGCGATTCGTGCCCGGCTCGACGAAGAAATTGCTGCCGCCACTGAGGAGGTGATAAAGGAAGCCCAGGCGTTGCAGAAGAAGATCGAAACTCGCCAGGGCAAAACCCTACGAGCGCCCCTCGTCTTCAAGCCCACCGGTGCCATCGTCGCCGAGAAAGGCGCGGTACTGGGACGCGAGCATCTGACACTACTCAACCAGATCGTGCAGGATCACCTCAGCCAACTGGAGGCCGAGGTGCGGTCGCGGCAGGAGGAGATGACGGCTCCCCTGGAGGCGGACCTCGAATACTGGCGTCAGGCGACGGCCGATGAGATAACCCGCATCAAAGAACAGTTGCTCAGCGACATTGCTGAAGCGCGCGCTAGGCTCAACGCTGACCGGGAGGAATTGCTGGGACTGGCTGAACTCCAGTTCCTCAATGAGCCCCGTCTGCGGGAACTGAAGAGCAAGTGGGGCCAGGTTTTTAAGGCCGGTATGGGCGCGGAAGCGTTCTACGAGATCCTGCGCAATATGGACCTGGATAAGTTGGCCGAGGAATTATGGCGTGAGGTCCGTCACGGCAGGTCGAAGCAACGGCGCAAAAAAGCGACTAAGCGCTTGCGCGTCGTTGAGGCGCTGCGCAAAAGCGGCAATCGGCCCGAGTGGATGATTCTCACCGTCCTGCCGGTCATCCCACCTGACCTGCGTCCGATGGTGCAACTGGATGGCGGACGCTTCGCCACTTCCGACCTGAATGACCTCTACCGTCGGGTCATCAACCGCAACAACCGCCTCAAGCGCTTGCTGGAACTGGGCGCGCCCGACGTGATTGTGCGCAATGAGAAGCGCATGCTCCAGGAGGCGGTGGACAGCCTGATTGACAACAGCCAGCGCGGTCGGGCTCTCTCTCGTCGTGGTCGCCGCGAACTGAAGTCGCTGAGCGATATGCTCAAGGGCAAGAAAGGCCGTTTCCGCCGCAATCTCCTGGGCAAGCGCGTGGATTACTCTGGTCGCTCCGTCATCGTCATCGGCCCCAAACTGAAACTGCATCAGTGTGGCCTGCCCAAGACGATGGCGCTGGAACTTTACCGCCCCTTTGTGATCAGCAAACTGGTTGAATACAACTACGCCAGCAACGTCAAGGCAGCCAAGCGCGTCATCGAGCGTGAGCGGCCTGAGGTGTGGGAAGTGCTGGAAGAGGTGATCAAGGACCGCCCGGTGCTACTCAACCGCGCCCCCACTTTGCACCGCCTGGGCATCCAGGCCTTTGAGCCGGTGCTGGTTGAGGGCAAGGCAATCCAAATCCATCCCCTCGTCTGTGCCGCTTTCAACGCCGACTTCGACGGCGACCAGATGGCCGTCCACGTGCCTCTCTCGCAGAAGGCCGTCGAGGAGGCCCGCAAACTCATGCTGGCTACCCGCAACCTGCTCCGGCCTGCCGATGGTCAACCCATCGTCGGCCCGACCAAGGACATGTGCTTGGGCGTCTACTACCTGACGATGGAGGACCCGGCTCGTGCGGGGGATGAGCGCAGGCTGTTTGTTGACCTGGATGAGGTGGAGTTGGCGTATTCGCTGGGACACGTTGATTTGCACACTCCTATCATTGTGGCACAGGTGTACGACCACAGGCTCCCTCCCCCAAAGCCCATCGAGACCACCGTAGGGCGCTGCATCTTCAACCGCGTCCTGCCCGATGAACTGCGTTTCATCAACCGGGTGATGGATAGAGGTGCGCTCCAAGAACTGGTCGGGGTGTGCTATCGCCGACTGGGCAGTGAGGTGACGACGGAGTTGGTGGACCGTATCAAGAACATCGGATTTGAGTACGCCACCCGTTCTGGTGTCACCATTGCCATCTCCGATCTGGTCACCCCGCCCGAAAAGGCGGCCATCCTTGAGGAGACGGAGAAGATCGTAGCCGAGGTGGATCGGCAATACCGTCGTGGCCTGCTGACTGAGGAGGAGCAGTATACCCGTACCATCGAATTATGGTCACGAGCACGCGAGCAGGTCTCGGAAGCGGTATCGGCGGCGTTCGCCCCCACCAGTTCAGTGGCCATTATGTCCAAATCGGGAGCCTCTAAAGGCGGATTTGGCCCTATTGCTCAGTTGGCCGGTATGCGTGGTCTTATGGCCGATCCGTCCGGGCGTATTATCCCGCTGCCCATCCGCAGCAACCTGCGCGAGGGTCTCTCAGCATTAGAGTACTTCATCAGCACTCACGGCTCGCGCAAGGGCCTGACCGATACCGCCCTGCGTACTGCCGATGCGGGGTATCTGACGCGCCGGCTGGTGGACGTGGCACAGGATGTTATCATTAACGCCCGTGACTGCGGTACCACGGCCGGGATCTGGGTCCGCGCCACGGATGATGTGGGGGGACAGAGTATGTTAGAGCGGCTGATCGGGCGGATAGCAGCCGCGCCTGTGGTCCACCCTCAGACCGGCGAGGTGCTCGTTGAACGCAACGAGGAAATTGATGAAGATATTGCGGCTGCGATCGAGGAGGCCGGGGTTGAGGCAGTGCTGATACGTTCCCCGATGACCTGTCAACTCCGCCAGGGAATTTGCGCTCTGTGCTATGGGCGTGACCTGGGGCGGGGCAAGATGGTGGCCATTGGGGCTGCGGTCGGCATCGTGGCTGCGCAGTCCATCGGCGAGCCGGGTACCCAGTTGACGCTGCGTACCTTCCACACCGGCGGCGTGGCGGCGGGTGGTGACATCACCGTCGGCCTGCCGCGTGTTGAGGAGCTATTCGAGGCGCGCAAGAAACCGAAAGGTGAGGCCCCCATAGCGGAAATCGGTGGCGTCGTGCACATCATCCGCTCCGGTGATGAACGCCGCATTGTCGTTGCGGATAGCGAGATAGAGAAAATCGAGTACGAGATTAAACGAGGTTGGAAGATTCTGGTCGAGGATGGTGACGAGATCAAAGCAGGCGCTCCGCTTGCCTCTTGGCGCGATGAAAAGCACATTGTGGCAGACAAGGGCGGTCGAGTAGTCCGTGAGAATCGCCATATTACCATTGTGCACGAAAAGCGTGAGGAACGGGAGTACGAGATTCCCACAACCGGACGGCTGATGGTCGAAGAGGGGCAGCGTATTGAGCCCGGCACCCAACTGATCGAGGGTGTCCTGAATCCTCACGACATCCTCCGCATCCAGGGCCGTGAGGCTACGGAGTATTATCTGCTTTCGGAAGTGCAGAAGGTCTACCGCTCGCAGGGCGTGAACATTAACGACAAGCACTTTGAGATCATCTTCCGCAAGATGCTGAGCAAGGTGCAGATCACCGACTCGGGCGATACTGACCTCTTGCCGGGTGAACTGGTGAACCGACTGGCGCTGGAGGACATCAATCGCAAGGTGGTCGAAGCGGGTGGACAACCCGCCAAAGGCTGGCCTGTGCTGTTGGGTATCACCAAAGCGGCCCTGAATACCGAGAGTTTCCTTTCCGCTTCGTCCTTCCAACACACGATCAGGGTGCTGGCCGGCGCAGCGATTGAGGGCAAGGAGGATCCGCTGTTGGGGCTCAAGGAGAACGTCATCATCGGCAAACTGATCCCGGCCGGTACCGGCTATCGGGGTACCAGTCCCTTCTCCGATGGCCCCATCGAGAGTTACGAGGGCGTGCCGCTGAAGCCTCCTGTGACCGCTGAAGTGAGGGCGAAGGGCGAGGCAGAGGCAGAGGCGAAGGGCGAGGCAGAGGCGAAGCCTGCTGCCGAGACCTCTGTATTGGGGCTCGTCACGCCGGTGTAGGGTATAATCCTGGCGGTACGGAAGCAACGTCACTCACGCGGCAGCGCCGGTAGAAGGCGCTGCCGCGTCGTCATTGGTACTGCCGGGGCGCGCAGCGGCACGTCTCCATACAGTGTGTTTGACAAAGCCGTCGGCCCGTGTTACCATAGCGCACTGTGTGCAATAGTTAGGGATGTGGGCCATTATGCGTAGTGTCGAATGGCACAACGGCAAAGTACGGATGATTGACCAGCGGCTCCTGCCGGCTGAGTTTCGCCTGGTCGAGTACGAGGACTACCGCGAGGTAGCCCAGGCCATCCGCACGATGGTTATCCGGGGCGCGCCAGCCATCGGTGCGGCGGCAGCCTTCGGGATGGCGCTGGCTGCGCGGGAGAGCAGCGCACGGGACCGAGCCGGGCTGCTGGCCGATCTGCGCGCGGCGGCCGAGGTTCTACGCGCCGCCCGTCCCACCGCGGTCAACCTGTCCTGGGCTGTGGCGCGCCTCTTGCGACGGGCCGAGGCTGAGTCCGATCCCTCCGCCATCCCCGACGCGCTGCTGGCCGAGGCCCAGGCGCTGGCCGACGAGGACGTCGAGGTCAACAGGCGGTTGGGGGAGCACGGCGCGGCGCTCATTCGAGACGGCGCCACGATCCTGCATCACTGCAACACGGGTGCGCTGGCGACGGTGGATTACGGCACCGCGCTGGGGGTCATCCGCACCGCGCACGAGCAGGGCAAACGGGTGCACGTGCTGGTGGACGAGACGCGGCCGCGCTTCCAGGGGGCCCGGCTCACCGCCTGGGAGTTGCAGCAATTGGGCATCCCCTTCACGCTCATCGCCGACAACGCCGCCGGTCATTTTATGCGCACCGGGCAAGTGGATCTCGTCCTGGTGGGAGCCGACCGGGTGGCGGCCAACGGGGACGTGGCCAATAAGATCGGCACCTACAAACTGGCGGTCGTCGCTCAGGCCAACGGCATTCCCTTCTACCCCTGTGTGCCTACCTCCACGATTGATCTCTCGCTGCCCACCGGGGACGATATCCCCATCGAGGAACGGCCTGCCGATGAGATAATCGGGGTCACCTACCAGGGTCGGCCCATTGCACCGGAGGGAGTGCGCGTGGCCAATCCGGCCTTCGACGTGACGCCGCACGCTTTCGTCACCGGCATCGTGACCGAAAATGGCATCGCCTATCCGCCGTTCGAGGTGAGTCTGAAAAGCGTATTTCACCTCCAAAGTTGATAGGAGAAAGGCGATATGGAAAAGCAGATAAGTGCAGCAGTGGCAAGTGATGTATTCCACGCGACACCTTATCTAATCAGACTTCCCGCCAAGCGGCTGTGGGTTGATTACGATGAGGAGGTAGATGTCCTATACATCAGTTTTGAACATCCCCAAAGAGCCACCGATAGTGAGATGACCGAGGACGGAATACTGTTTAGATACAGGGGCGATAAACTGGTCGGGTTAACCATTCTGGATGCTTCCACACGCTGAGCACCTGCCGTTAAATCAAGCGCTCTCGGGGAATGCCCAGGAGCCAAACTATGTCGAAGAAGCCGAGAACAGCACCGGTGTGCGAAATATGACCACCGAAATCTCACAACATGAACTCATCCCCGTCGTCATTCTCTGCGGCGGAATGGGCATCCGCATGGGGGACGAGCGGCCCAAGATGCTGGTCGAGGTCGGCGGCCGGCCTATTCTCTGGCACGTGATGAAAATCTATGCCGCTCAGGGCTTCATCCATTTCATCCTGGCCCTGGGATACCGGGGCGACATGATCAAGCGCTACTTCCTCGACTACGGCCCGTTGAACCACGATTTCACGCTCACGCTGGGCGCTGCGCCGACCATCGAGTATCACGATCCCCACCCCGAGGGGGGCTGGCGCATCACCTTCGCCGACACCGGCCTGCACACGCAGACCGGGGCTCGCATCCGCAAAGTGGCCCGCTACATCGAAAGCGACACCTTCTTCGCCACCTATGGCGATGGCGTGGCCGACATTGACCTGCACGCTTTGCTGGCCTTCCACCATCGCATGGGCCGCGTCGCCACCCTCACTGGCGTGCGCTCCTTCTCCCGCTTCGGCGTGCTGCGAACCGACGGCAAGGGGCTGGTCGTCGGTTTTGAGGAGAAACCCCTGGT
>QMOC01000150.1 GCA_003648085.1 Chloroflexota bacterium | reverse complement strand
GCACAGGCCGATGGAGATGTTTCCTCCACCGGATGCGGAATGGGTAAGAAACCAGACGATGCCGCCCCCTGCGCCCACAATCGCTATCAGCGCCACAGAAAAAGTAATAATCCTGCCTACATTTTTCATCCGTTACCGTCCTGCAATCCGCTGCTGTCCTGAAATCCGCTGTTCTGACTATCCAAATAACTCTGCAAGATCACGGCCGCCGCTACCGCGTCCACCTCGCCCTTGTCCCGTGCCCGCCGCTTCTTCCTGCGGGTCTGGCGTAGAATCTCCTCCGCCGTGACCGTCGTGAAGCGCTCGTCCCACGCCGTAACGGGGACGGGCAACGTCGCAGTCAGTGCCTCCGCATAGCGGGCGACGCGCCGCGCCTGTGGCCCCTCCGTCCCGTTCAAACTGAGCGGCCGGCCCACCACGACTAAACCAACGCCGTGCTCGGCTACAAGTGCGGCGATGGCGGCGAAGTCCTCCTCCCGCGAGCCTCGCGCCAATGTCTGCAGCGGACGGGCGATAGTGCCGCTGGGGTCACTGATGGCGACGCCGATGCGCCGCTCGCCTACATCTAGGGCCAATACGCGCACGTCTCACCTCACAGTGGTTCCATCTCCTCCCAGTTCCGCCCCACCTTGAGATCGGCCTTGAGCGGGGCCTTGAGTTCGAAGGCGCTCTCCATAATCTCGCGCATTAACGGCGCTACGGTCGCCACCTCTTCTTCGGGGGCCTCGACGACCAGTTCATCGTGCACTTGCAGGATCATCCGCGCCCGCAGGCCCCGCTCCCGCAGCGCCCGGTGGAGGCGGATCATGGCAATTTTGATGATGTCGGCGGCGGTGCCCTGGATGGGTGCATTGATCGCCATGCGCTCGGCGGCCTGACGCACGTTGTGGGTGGCTCGGCTGCCTGGCCGCAATTCGGGGAAGTAACGCCGCCGCCCCAGCAGTGTCTCCACATAACCCTGCCGCGTGGCGAGCGCCTTGGTCCGGTCAATGTACTCCCGCACCTTCGGGAAGCGCTCGAAGTAGGTCTTGATGAAATCCTCGGCCTCGGCCTGCGTCAGCCCGGTCGTCTGGGCCAGGCCGTAGGCGGTCTGGCCGTAGGAAAGGCCGAAGTTGACCGTCTTTGCCAGCCGCCGCATCTCGGGGGTCACTCCGTCCAGCGGGACGCCCAGGATAGCGGCAGCAGTGCTGGCGTGGATGTCCTCACCGCGGGCGAAAGCGCCCAGCAGTCCCTCGTCGCCGGAGATGTGGGCCATGATGCGCAACTCCACCTGGGAATAGTCGGCGGAGACCAGTTTCCAGCCCGGATCGGCGATGAAGGCCCGTCGCACCTCCCGCCCCAGTTCCGTGCGGATGGGGATGTTCTGGAGATTAGGGTTGCTGCTTGAAAGCCGCCCGGTCACCGTGCCGGTCTGGTTGTATGAGGTGTGTAGCCGGCCGGTGCGCGGGTTGACCAGGCGGGGCAGCGCGTCCACGTAGGTGGACTTCAGTTTGGCCAGTTCCCGCTGCTCCAAGATGAGGTCAATGACCGGATGCTTCCCCCGCAGTCTCTCCAGCACTCCGGCGGCTGTCGAGAAGTGGCCCGATTTGGTGCGCCGCAATCCCTGCGTGGGCAGCCTCAGCGTCCTGAACAGGGCGTCGGAGAGTTGCTGGGTCGAGTTGACGTTGAAGGCGTAGCCCACCATCTCTTGGATGCGGGCCTCCAGTTCGCCCAGGCGGGCGGCCAGTTCCCGCGACATTTGCTCCAGCAGTGCGACATCGAGCCGCACGCCGGCCATCTCCATCGCCGCCAGCACCGGCACCAGCGGCATCTCCACCTCGGTGAAGAGAGGCCAGAGGTGCTTTTCTTTCAGCTCCGCCTCCAGCACGGCCACCAATCGGTGGGTCATGTCCACATCGGCACAGGCGTAGGGGGCAACCTGTGCGACCGGCACCTGGCGCATGGTGATCTGCTCCTTGCCCTTGCCGATGAGGTCGGCGATGGGGGTCATTTGCTGCTTGAGTCGTGTCCAGGCCAGGTTCTTGAGCCCCAGGTTCTTGGAGGCCGGATTGATGAGCCATTCGGCGATCATCGTGTCGAAGGCCAGCCCCTCGATCTCCGCCTCGGCCCGTTGCAGCACCGTCAGATCGTACTTGAGGTTGTGGCCGTACTTGGGCCGCGCGGGGTCGCCGAGCAAAGGGGCCAACGCCTCAAGCACCACCTCGGGCGGCAATTGGGCGTCGCCGGGAGGGGCGGCAATGGGGATGTAGTAGCCTCGCCGAGGGGCGTCGGTCAGGGCTACGCCGACCAACTCGGCCTGCATCGGATCTGTGTGAGTCGTCTCGGTGTCGAGCGTCAGCACGGGGGCTTCTTTAAGCCGCGCCACCAGTTGGCGGAGGGCCTCCTCGTCGGCGACGATTTGGTAATCGGCGGTGGGGGCTGCCGCGGACGCGGCGGCGGACGCTTCACTGAAGAGGCTGAGTTGGTGGGGCACCCCGGTCGGCCGGGTGCACTCCGGCTTCGGCAGCCGTTCGACCAGCGAGCGGAACTCCAGTTCGCGGAAGAGGTCCATCACCCGCTCGCGGTCGAAAGGACGCACGCGGCAGGTATCGAGGTCGAGTTGCACCGGCGCGTCGCGCACGATGGTCGCCAAGCGGCGGCTGAGGAAGGCCAGATCCCGCCCCGCCTCCAGTTTTTTCCGAAAGCGGGTCGGAACCTCGCTCAGGTGTTCGTAAATGCCCTCCAGCGAGCCGTACTGCTGAAGCAACTTGGCAGCGGTCTTCTCGCCGACGCCGGGCACGCCGGGGATGTTGTCCGATTTATCACCCACCAGCGCCTTGAAGTCCACCAGTTGGGCCGGGGTCAGCCCGTAGCGCCGCTGTACCCCCTCCAGGTCGTAGGTCACTGTGTCGGAGAAGCGCCAGCGGGAGGTGAGAACGCGGGTGTGCTCGTCCACCAGTTGCAGGAGGTCCATATCGCCGGTGACGATGAGGGTATCCACTCCCTGCTCTTCAGCCTGGCGGGCCAGCGCTCCCAACAAGTCATCGGCCTCGTACCCCTCCTGCTCGAAGATGGGGATGCCCAGTGCCTCCACCACCTGGCGGATACGCTCCATCTGGGAACGCATCTCGTCGGGCATCTTGGTGCGGTGGGCTTTGTAGTCGGGGTAGATTTCATGACGGAAGGTGCGCCCTTTGTCGAAAGTGACGGCAATGTGGGTGGGGCGCTCGTCGCGCAGGACATTGAGCAACATCGAGGTGAAGCCGTAAACGGCGTTGGTTAGTTCGCCCTGCGAGGTCTTCATATCCTCGGGCAAGGCGTGGAAGGCACGGTAGGCCAGCGCGTGACCGTCAATTAGGACCAGTTTCTTGTTGTGGGACATGTTTCAATCCTGGCTCATAAACAGATCATCCGGCATACTCTCATATCCTTCCTGCTTCCTGTATCAGGGCCCGCAATGCTTCCACCGCCTCCTTGGCCCGATGGCGGATGATGCCAAGCGGCACCTTGACATGCAGGGCTGTCGAGAGGATGATGTCCTCAATGACGGCCAGCGAGTAGAATACGTACTCACCACCCTCCACGCTCTGTTCAAAGCGCAGTTGTTTTCGACCCAGTATCTGCGCCACACGGGCCGAGGTGCGCCAACTTTCGGCGACGGCATGCGCCAGGGCCTCCGCCTCCCCGGCCGAGAGCCGGCCCGCGTGCGCGATCAGCTCCTCCCCACGGGTCAGGATCACCCCTTCGGCGTTGATCTCCTGGGATAGTGCAATCATCACCCGGACGATCTCTGGGGCACGCTCGCGCAGCACAGCCAGCCGGTCGGGGGGGGGCTCCGGCTCCACGCTCACGGCCTCAGCGACGCTGAGACCGCCGCCCACCGGCCGCGCCAGTGCATCGGCGATGCGTCCCGGCAGTTCGGGGAGGAAAAAGGGCTTGGGCAGCGTGCCTTGAACGTCCAGGTCGGCCAGTTCGGGTGGGGGTTCCTCCCCCACGAGTGGGATCAGCATCAGCCGTAGGTCAGGCCGTTGCTGCCGCAATGCGCGGGCGAGTGTGGCCCCATCCGGGTCGCTCAGGCCGAGATCCACGATGGCCAGGTCAAAGTCGGCGGCGGTCAGGGCTTGCAATGCCTCGTCCCCGCTGGTCGCCATAGTGGCGCGATATTCACCGCCTTGCTCCAGGCTTTCCTGAAGCATGGTGGCGAAGGCCGTGTTGCTATCCACAATCAGAATCTGGTGGGTCATAAGTCATCTGACGATTGATGATATGTCTCAACGCTCTACCTGGTTTACGGTGCAGAACTCGATGGGTGACTACTCAGCCACCCCGCCGAACTCAGAATCGGACGCAGATTCACGCAGATTTTCGCAGATAAGATCAAAAAAGCAGCGTTTATCAGCGTTCATCTGCGTCCTAAAGAACATGTTTCAACGCTCTGCCTGGGGATGGCTGAGCAGTTACCTCGATGGAAGCCCAGATTGGGCGGGAGTTTCCCGGCTGAAGCCAGGCCTCCGACCTCCTTTTGCACCGCAAACTACCTGGGGAGGGCTGGGCAGCCACGTCGCAAGTATAATGCGGCTGTGCGATTCGTGCAAGTTGCGGTTTTTGACAGGTGGGTTAAGTGCATTTATAATGACCACACTATGCCTGAGTTGCCCGAAGTCGAGACGGTGGCCCGAGGGTTGCGAGCATCTCTGATTGGACGTACCATCGTCAAGGTGGAGGTGCGCTGGGCGCGCAGCGTCGTCTCGCCCGACCCGACCCTCTTTGCCAGCCGTCTTGCGGGTCAGAGGGTCACCGATGTAGGACGGCGAGGGAAATGGGTGGTGATCGCGCTGAGCAGCGGCGACACATTGCTGATCCACCTGCGTATGACCGGACAACTGGTGCTGGAGCCGGGGGAATGTCCCGATGACCGGCACATCCGGGTGCTTTTCTTCCTCAATGATGGGTGGTGCCTGCGCTTTTCGGATGCACGTAAGTTTGGACGGCTATGGCTGGTTGACGATCCGGTTGGCGTGTTGGGCGAACTGGGCCCCGAGCCGCTGGCGGATGATTTCACGGCGGCGCGGCTGGAGGAGATGCTGGTGCGGCGGCGCGGGCGCATCAAGCCACTGCTCTTAAATCAACGCTTCCTGGCCGGCCTGGGTAACATCTACACCGATGAGGCGCTGTGGCGGTCGGGTATCCATCCGCTGCGCCGGGCCGAGAGCCTCACGCCCGCCGAGGTGCGCCGGCTACACCGGGCCATTCAGGATGTGCTGCGGGAGGCCATCGCCAGTGGCGGCACGACACTGCCGGATAGAACCTACCGGCAGGCGGACGGGCGGGCGGGCGAATTCGTCCAACATCTGGCGGTCTATGGACGAGAGGGGCAGCCTTGCCCACGCTGTGGGGCGATCATCGAGCGCATCAGAGTGAGCCAGCGCGGCACACACTTCTGTCCGCGCTGCCAATCCTTGCCGGAGGGCAAATTTTAAGGTTTACCCTATTGACAGGGGAAAAAATCTGGCATAAAATAGCATTGAGAGTTCAGTCAGCCGCTCTGGGGCCTTCCGGTGTCGCCTCACCACAGCACGCCTCAGTTACTTCTAGCAGTTACTCATAGTCGAGGGCGGGGGTCAGACGGAGCAGCCGTCCAGGTGGGCGATTGCACCGGGGAAAGGCACAGGGCGATTGGGGGCAGCGGCCTGAATTGGGGCCGCTGCTCTATTTTTTCCCCATAATCCACTGCTCGTAGAGGGTGCGATGCTCATCGCCCGTGACTAATTCCACGGCCGCCAGCCAATCCTTCGGTGTGGCAATGCCGTAACGGTTGCGGACAAAGTACGTCCGCAGAATCCTCCAGAAGTCCTCGTCCCCCACCTCCTGGCGCAGCGCGTGGAAGTAGAGCGGACCTTTACGGTAGACCACGGTTCCGTAATCCTCCTCACTGTAGGCGGCGACCGGCAGTCCGACCGGTGCATCGCGCCCGGCCTCCACCAATCCCTCATAAGGCCGCTGAAAGACATACTCCAGCAGATCGGCGGCTACTTCTGTGCCGTAACGATCCTCAAAATAGACCAGCGTGCTGTATTGGGTCAGCGCCTCGTCGAGCCAGGGCTCGTCCACCTGATCGTTCCCCACCAGGCTGTACCACCACTGGTGGGCTACTTCGTGCACCACGACCCACTCCATCCGCTCACTGAGGGTTTCGTAGTACGCATCGTTGATGACCACCAGCCCAGGGTACTCGATCCCGCCAGCGCGAGTGGGGGTTTCCACCACGTCTAACTCGGCGAAGGGGTAGGGACCGAAGCGGGTGCTGAAAAGGTGTAGCGCTTCAGCCGCCCAATCCAGCGCCCGTTCACCTCCTTGAGGGTGTCCGGAGTAGAAGACGCTGTTGACCGTTATCCCCTCCACGAGGCGACTCTCCACCTGATAGTCCGGCCCCAGGACGGCGTTAAAATCCCGCATGGGACCGGCAACGCAGGTCCAGGTACTACTGCCATCGGGATTGAGGGTGGGGGCGGTGCAAGTGCCGGAGGTGGTGAGCGTCATCCGGGTCGGGGCCGTGACGCGCACGGTGTAGAAAGACGTCTCGGAGTAGACGGCGTCGCCGTAGGGAGGTGCCAATTCGACGTTCCAGCCCTCGTCGTCGTAGACTGGGATAAG
>QMOC01000149.1 GCA_003648085.1 Chloroflexota bacterium | reverse complement strand
GGCAAGACCTACGTCGTGTCGAAAGTCATCGAGCAGGTGCAGAAGCCCACCCTCGTTATTGCTCACAACAAGACCCTCGCCGCCCAACTCTACGCCGAGTTCCGTGAGTTCTTCCCCCACAACGCCGTCGAGTACTTCGTTTCCTACTATGACTACTATCAGCCGGAGGCCTACCTGCCCAAATACGACCTCTACATCGAGAAAGACGCCGACATCAATGAGGAGATTGACCGCCTTCGCCTGGCTGCCACCACCGCCCTCTTCTCCCGCCGCGACGTCATCATCGTCGCCTCGGTCTCCTGCATCTACGCCATCGGCGACCCCGAGGAGTGGGGCCGGGTGATGCTTGAACTGAGGCGGGGGGAGCGCCACCGGCGCGACACCCTGCTCCGTCATCTGGTCAGCATCTACTATGAGCGCAACGACTTCGAATTGAAGCGCGGAGCCTTCCGCGTGCGGGGCGATACGCTGGAGGTCAGCCCTGCCTATGGCGAGACAGCCTACCGCATCGGCTTCTGGGGAGACGAGATCGAACGCATCACCGAGGTTGATCCCCTCACCGGCGAGGTGCTGGCGGAATTGGACGAGGTGCGCATCTTTCCCGCCAAGCACTTCATCACCCCTGAGGAGAAGCGGGAGAAGGCCCTGGCCGACATCGAGGCCGAACTGGAGGAGCGGCTGGCGGAACTGAAGGCGCAGGGGAAACTCCTGGAGGCACAGCGGTTGGAGCAGCGCACAAGATACGACATCGAGATGATCCGTGAGATCGGTTACTGCCCCGGCATTGAGAATTACTCCCGCCACCTGCAGCAGCGTCCGCCTGGCTCACCTCCCTGGACGCTGATGGACTACTTCCCCGCCGACTACCTGCTCATCGTGGACGAGTCGCACATGACGATCCCCCAGGTGCGCGGGATGTACCACGGTGATCGTAGCCGCAAAGAGGTACTGGTCGAGTACGGCTTCCGCCTTCCCTCGGCGCTGGATAACCGTCCCCTCACCTTCGAGGAGTTCGAGGTCCGCACCAACCAGGTCATCTACACCTCCGCCACCCCTGGCCCCTACGAATTGGAGAAGAGCCAGCAGGTGGTGCAGCAGATCATCCGTCCCACCGGCATCGTGGACCCCAGAATCATCGTCAAGCCGGTGAAGGGACAGGTGGACGATCTGGTAGGGCAGATCAACGAACGGGTGGCACGGGGCGAGCGCGTGCTGGTCACCACACTGACCAAGCGCATGGCCGAGGATCTGGCCGACTATCTGCGTGAACTGGGCATCAAGGTGCACTACCTGCACAGCGAGGTGCAGACCATCGAGCGGGGGGAGATTCTGCGCGATCTGCGGCTGGGAGCCTACGATGTGGTGGTGGGGATCAATTTGCTGCGAGAGGGGCTGGATTTGCCGGAGGTGAGCCTGGTAGCGATTTTGGACGCCGACAAGGAGGGCTTCCTGCGCTCCGACACCGCCCTTATCCAGACGATGGGCCGGGCGGCACGGCACGTCAACGGCACCGTCATTATGTATGCCGACCGCATCACCGACTCGATGAGGCGGGCCATTGAGGAGACGGAGCGACGGCGAAAGATCCAGATGAAGTACAACGAGGAACACGGCATCGTGCCGGCCACCATCATCAAGGAGGTGCGTGACCTGACGGACCGGGTGCGGGCTAAGACAGCCGCCCCTCCGGAGCGTGGATTGAGCCTGGTCCAACTGCCTAAGGATGAACTAGCCCGCCTGATCCGGGAGTTGGAGAAGCAGATGAAGGCTGCAGCCCGGGACCTGGAATTCGAGAAGGCGGCTCTTCTACGCGATCAGATCTTCGAACTGCGGGCGGTGCTGGCGGAGAAGGAGGGAGCGGAGATGCCGGCGTGGGAGCGCGAGCGGCGGCGGGCGCGGCTGGGAATCGAAGGACCGCTTCGGAGGCGTGAGGTGGTGGCTTGACGCCGGGGGTGGGGTGAATATAATACAGGACGCAGGATGCGGGAAGCAGGATGTAGGATGCAGGGTGCGGGAAGGAGATGGGAGTATGTCGCTGGAAGCAGTCGTTTTACCCCCTGTGATCCTTCGCCGCCTACCCCGCCTACCCGTCCGTGAGCGGGCCTGGCCGGAGCAGGGCGAGTGGACCTATGAGGATTACGAGAGATTACCCGACGATGGGCGACGCTACGAGATTATCGAAGGAGTGCTATACGTGACCTCAGCACCGAACTTCGACCATCAGTACACCGTTGGCGAAATCTTCGCTGCACTGCGGACTTACGTTCGAGAACACCAGTTGGGCATAGTCATCAGCGTGCCCTTCGAAGTACGCCTGCCGGACATCGCCCCGGTGGTCCAGCCCGATGTGCTTTTCATCGCTGCAGAGCGGACACCCCGCCCGGGCGCGGCACGCTTCATCGGCCCGCCCGATCTGATCGTCGAGGTCACCTCCCGCTCCACTGCCCGCACCGACAAGGTGGTCAAGTTCAGTGCCTATGAGCGCGCCGGTGTGCGTGAGTATTGGCTGGTGGACCCACGTCCCCGCTCCGTCGAGGTCTACTCCCTCTCCGAGGAAGGTACTTACGAACTGGCCGGTCAGTACACCCCCGGCGAGACGGTCACGTCCACCGTGCTGAGCAACTTGGCGCTGCCGGTGGACGAGTTATTTTTAGAATAAGGAGATCATTATGCCCATCAAACTTCCGTGGCTTACAGGCATCTTTCCCGCCCTCGTCACCCCCTTCGTGAGGAAGACGGAGGAGGTGGACGAGGAGGCTTACCGCCGTCTCATCCGTCACGTCCTGCCCCACGTGGACGGGCTGGTCACCAGCGGCACGACGGGCGAGTTCCCCTACCTCACCCGCAAGGAGCAGCAGCGGCTCGTCGTCATCGCCGTAGATGAAGCGGGCGGCAAGCCGGTCATTGCCGGCTGTGGTGCTTCGTCCACCCAGGAGGCGCTCGCGCTTGCCCGCGACGCGAAGGAGGCCGGCGCATCGGCGGCGCTCATCGTCACCCCCTACTTCCTCCATCCCTCCGACAAGGGCGTCTACCAGCATTTCTACGACATCGCCACCGGCGTGGATCTGCCCATCATCCTCTACAATATCCCCCAGGTGGTGGATCGTTACCTGCCGCGCACCGTCGTCGAAGACCTGGCCGACCTGCCGAACGTCGTCGGCCTCAAGGATTCCTCCGGCAATCTGACCTACACGATGGAGTTGCTGGAGTACGTCGGCGACCGGATTGACATCTTCATCGGCCACGACGAGGTGGTGCTGCCCGCGCTGGCCGGCGGCGTGAGCGGTATGATCCTGGCCAGCGCCCAGGTCTACCCGGAGGTGTGGCAGGAGGTCTTCCGCCTGGTTGGTGAGGGACGGCTGGAGGAAGCCCGCGCCCTCCAGCGCAGCGTGCAGAAACTCTCGCGCATCTTCTGCCGCTACGGTGGGGGTGTGGCGGTGAAGGCGGCGCTCAGGATGATGGGGCTCGATGTGGGACCCCCGCGCAAGCCGCTCAAGGGGGTTGGCGGGGCGCTCATCCACGAGACCCGCGCCGAAATTCGCCTCGAACTGGAGAAACTGGGCAAGATTCCGGTTGAGGAAACCCCCTTCGAGTACCCCAGTGGCCCGCTGACGGAGCGCTTCGGCGATCTGGAGATCACACCGGAGGTCATCGCTGCACACCACATGCGCATCGGAAGCGGAGTGGCCGGCGAGGGGCTGAACAAGGTGCAGATTGACCTTATCGCCGGCGGCAAGGAGACGCCGCTGGGCGAGGCCTACGCGCTGCAACTGACCTACCCGCTGCACGGGCGCGAGGCGCTGACGACTATTCTGGAACCGGCGCTCACCGTGCGCCCCGCCACGCTGCTTCTACCAACATTGCCACAAAAGAACCTGCGCCAGGCCAATATGATCTACGGGCCCACGCAGTCGGCGCTGGCGCGGGCCATCGTGGACGCGCTGGAGGAGGGGCTCATCCCGCCCACAGCAGTTGACGACGAGGTGATGGTCGCGCTGGCGACGGTGCACCCCCGCGCGTTGGATCGCCACGCGCTCTACCAGTCCGTCTACGCCGCCGCCACCCAGGCGTTGACGCAGGCATTCGCCAGGTAGAACAAGTTGTCAACTTGTTCTACTAAGACTAGGAGGGACACGATGGGTTACAAGACCGAATGGCTGAAAGGGATCTTCCCGGCACTGGTGACGCCCTTCACGTCTAAGGGGGAGTTCGACGAGGGGGCCTATCGCGAACTGATCCGCTTCGTGCTGCCCCACGTGAACGGCGTAGTCCCCTGCGGCACGACCGGCGAGTTTTCGTATATGACATTGGAGGAGCGCAAGCAGGTCATTGAGGTCTGCCTGGACGAGGTGAGCGGGCGTGTTCCGGTGGTGGCCGGGACCGGCTGCCCCTCCACCCGTGAGACGGTGGCGCTGACCGAGTGGGCCAGGGACGCGGGCGTGACCGGCGCTCTCGTCGTCGCCCCCTACTACCTCAAACCCACTTTCAACGAGGTCTACGACCACTTCAGGGCGGTGAATAAAGTGGGGCTGCCCATCATTCTCTATAACATCCCGCAGTGCGCCGGCACCCACTTCAAGTGGTGGACCGCCGAGGGCATGCTTCTCGACCTGGACAATGTCATCGGCATCAAGGATTCTTCCGGCGACCTGCCTTTCCTGGACGCGCTGTTTGAGAAGGTGAAAGGGAAGGTGTCCATCTTCGTCGGCCATGACGAGGTGGTACAGCCGGCGCTGGCGGCGGGCGCCGACGGGGCCATCCTGGCCAGCGCCAACCTCATCCCCGACATCTGGCAGCGCGTCTACCGCGCCACGCTGGAGGGCGACCTGGAGACGGCGCAGTACTGGCAGCAACGGGTGCAGAAACTGGTGCGCATCGTCGTGCGTTGCGGCTCCACCCAGGCGGTCAAGGAGGGGCTGCGTATGATGGGGCTGCCAGTGGGCGATTCGCGCCATCCTATCATGCCCGGCGGCGCCTTCCGCCGCGAGGACCGCGAGGAACTGCGGTTGCAACTGGAATCGGCGGGCGTGGACAAGATCAATAAGGCTCCGGTCACGTATGATCTGGGGGAGAAGCAAGTGGAGACGGAGGTCTTCGCCACGCCACAGACGCCGCGCACGATCTCCGGCTTTGCGCTGAAGGTGGGCGAGGGGTTCGCCGGCCCGCCGTTCCAGGAACTGGCGCATGTGGACCTGCTTCTAGGGCTGAAGGACGGCCCGGTGGGGCGAGCCATCGAGCGGGCTATGGCCGGATGGGGGGAGGAGCGCGGCCTGCGCATCATCAACGAGCGACCACGTACGCTGCTGGTGCCCACTGTGACCATCCGCACGGCCAAGCAGCGTCGCCTCTTCTACGAGCACGCTGCCGAGGGGGTCAACCTGGCCGTCCGGTTAAGCGTCGAGGATGGTTTCCTACCTGAAGCGATCTTGGACGACGTGGTGCTCATCGTCAACGCTTTTGTGCATCCGGCTGCTTCTATCGCCAAGCGAGTGGAGTTCAACAACTACAAAGCCACGCGCCACGCCATCCGCAAGGCGCTGGAGGGTCGTCCCACGGTGGAGGAGTTGATCAACGAGAAAGCGGCGGCGCGGCATCCGTTCCGCTACGCGCCATAAATCGGTAGATTGAGGAACTGGGGCTCTCTGGGAGTTGCCGTGGTGGGCGCACCGGAGGCCCGAACTTGTTCGGGTTTGCCGACGGGTAGCCCCAACAAGTTGAGGCATCCGAATCCTGGCCACGGGAAATCCCAAACATCCGGAGGGGAACTTGGAGATCAAAGCGTTAGATGGGCATTATCTGATCCGGCTGGAGCCGGGCGATGAGATCATCGAGTGCCTCAAACGCTTCGCCGACGAGCACAAGATCGGCTTCGCCGCACTGAGCGGTATCGGCACCTTCCAGCGGGTCACGCTGGGCTACTTCGACACCACCGCCAACGTCTACCGCCACCGGACGGTGGAGGAGCAGGTGGAGGTGCTGAGCCTGAGCGGGAACATCAGCCGGGGGGAGGGAGGCGAGCCCATTGTTCACGCCCACGTCACCATAGGCCGCTCCGACTACCACACGCTGGGCGGGCATCTGGTGGAGGCCACCGTCAACCCGACGCTGGAGGTCGTGGTGACCGTTGCCCCGGCGACCGTCCGCCGCCGCCGTGACCCTGTCACGGGCCTGATGATGTGGGACCTGGAAGCGACCACGCCCGTATACGTGTGACCGTAGGTCTGAGCGTCCTCATCACCGCCTTCCGCGAGGCGGCGACCGTGGGCCGGGCGATTGAGGCGTTTCTCCCCCAACTGCCCGAGGGTGCCGAGATATTGGTCGTATGCCCCGACCCCGAGACGACGGCTGTGGTGAACGATTACGCCGCCCGCTATTCGGCCGTGCGCCACGTGGCCGACTCCCAGCGGGGCAAGCCGGCCGCGCTGAACGTCGGATTGCGGGCAGCGCGGGGTGACATCGTCGTGCTCAGTGACGGAGACGTCGTCGTCGCCGAGGATGCGCTGGCCCCGCTGCTGGCCCCTTTCGAAGACCCAGAGGTGGGGGCGGTGAGCGGGCATCCCGTCAGCGTCAGCCCGCGCGACACGGTGCTGGGCTATTGGTCGCACCTGCTCACGGAAGGGATACACCGAATGCGGCTGGCCCGCGACCGGGCCGGTCAATTTCTGCTCTGCTCCGGCTACCTCTTC
>QMOC01000148.1 GCA_003648085.1 Chloroflexota bacterium | reverse complement strand
GGGCAATAATGGCAAGTATCCAGCCCACCCAAGGGAGCCAACTGAGCAGTGCCCATAACTTGTCATCTTGGGTAACCTCGCCAGTCCCTTCTACCGGAGCGACGTTTTCTTCGGCCATTTCATTTACCTCCTTATCTGTTTGATGCGTGCTGGCTTTGGTGAAGCACCCACATGTCGCGCGCCACCGCCGGAACTTGATCGCTATTTTAGCAGATTATGGGGATGATGTCAATCCATCGCGCTGCCTGTTTATGATGGCGCACCTCCTGCCTAATCCCCGGCTGACAGTGGCACAAACCCCAGTTCCCCCACAATCGTCTGCCCCTCCGGCCCCAGAATCCAGGCCAGGTAGTCGGCGATGGTCCCCTGTGGCTCGCCTGCCGTGTACATGTAGAGATCACGGGCGATAGGGTAGGCTCCGCTGTTGACCGTCTCGATGGTCGGCAGCACAAACGGCCCCTCTGGCCTGGCGGCGACGGCGATGGTCTTCTGGTCGGGCGTCACGTAGCCTAGCCCATCGTAGCCAATGGCATTGGGGTTTTGGCGCACCTCGGCACTGATCCCCTCCGACGAGGGCATCAGCAGCGTGGCGGGGGAAAAGAGCGTGCGGTTGTCGGGGTCGCCCAGACGCACCACGTGCTCCAGGAAGTAGACGTGCGTGCCGGAGTTGGATTCGCGGGAGAGGAGCACGATGGGGCGGTCCTCACCCCCCACCTCCGACCAATTCGTGATGCGCCCGCTGAACATATCGGAGAGTTGCCGGAGCGTGAGCCGGTCCACCGGGTTGGAGGGATGCACGACGACGGCGATAGCATCGCGGGCGACGACGTGCTCGACCGGGGTGATGCCGTTGGCCTGGGCTGCTTCCATCTCCTCCGGCTTCATGCGGCGCGAGGCATTGGCGATGTCCACCGTGCCGTTGATGAGGCCGGCGATGCCGGTGCCGGAGCCGCCCCCGGTGACGGCAATGCGCACGTCGGGGCGCAGCGTCTGATATGCCTCGGCCCAGGCCAGCGCCAGGTTGACCATCGTGTCGGAGCCGACGTTCTGGATGGCGACGCCTGGCATCCCCGCCTCTCCTTCAGCCGGACGGCAGGCGACGAGCATGGCGAGCAGAATGCAGACGACGAAGGGTTTACGCATGCTGCGCAGATTATAGCACCGCCGGCTCAGGCGGTCAATCTCACTTGCCCCCGCCAACGCCTTGGGGTACAATTCCAACGATGAGCAAACTCGAAACCC
The DNA here is from genome assembly GCA_003648085.1 of Chloroflexota bacterium. Lineage (GTDB taxonomy): Bacteria > Chloroflexota > Anaerolineae > B4-G1 > B4-G1 > B30-G15. The sequence goes on along the minus strand of QMOC01000148.1, from coordinate 5,462 downwards.
GCGACCTACGGTTCTACTACAACGACTTCGAGGCGCTACACGGCATCTCGATGCGCATCGAGGAACGGCGCATCACTGCCCTCATCGGGCCTTCCGGCTGCGGCAAATCCACCTTCCTGCGCTGCTTCAATCGCATGAACGACACCATCCCCGGCACACGCATCGTCGGGGAGGTCCTGCTCGACGGGCGGAACATCTACGCACCGGACGTGGACGTGGTGGAGTTGCGGCGGCGGGTGGGGATGGTCTTCCAGCGGCCCAACCCCTTCCCCCAGTCCATCTACGACAACGTCGCTTTCGGGCCACGGGTGTTGAACCTGGCGCGGGGCAGCGCACTGGATGACCTAGTCGAGCAGAGCCTGCGAGCAGCGGCGCTGTGGAATGAAGTCAAAGACAAACTGCATTCCTCCGCGCTCGACCTTTCGGCCGGCGAGCAGCAGCGGCTGTGCATCGCGCGGGTGCTGGCGGTCAAGCCGGAGGTCATCCTGATGGACGAGCCCTGCTCGGCGCTAGACCCAGCAGCCACACTGCGCATCGAGGACCTGATGCGGGAACTGCGCGAGGATTACACCATCGTCATCGTCACCCACAACATGCAGCAGGCGGCCCGCGTCTCCGACTACACCGGTTTCTTCTGGCTGGGCGAACTGGTAGAGTACGACGAGACGGGCAAAATCTTCACGCGCCCGGCGCAGCGACTGACCGAGGATTACATCACCGGACGGATGGGGTAACGGTTGCTGGACGTCTCGACGGTGGCGTCCAATTGACGGGAGGAAGTGAGAAATGAGCAAGGCCAGAGCATTATTTGACCGGGAACTGACGGATTTGCGCGACAACATCCTACACCTGGGGAATATGGTGGAGGCAGCCATCGAAGGGGCTGTTCAGGCACTCAGGGAACAGGACAAGGAGTTAGCCCATCAGGTGATCACCGGCGATGCAGAGATCAACACCAAGCGATATGACATTGAGGAGCAATGCTTGAGGCTGATCGCGACCCAGCAGCCAGCGGCCGGAGACCTGCGGGCCATCGTCGCCGCCATCCACATCGTCACCGAACTGGAGCGCATGGGGGATTATGCCAGCGGCATTGCCGAACTCGCCACTCGGCTGGCCGACCAGCCACACCTGAAGCCACTGATTGACGTGCCCCGTATGGCCGAGATTGACGGCGAGATGATCCGCGCCAGCCTTGATGCGTACTTCAAGCACGATCCAGACCTGGCACTGGAGACGGCAAAGCGGGACGCGGAGATTGATGGCCTGTACGACCAGGTCTACCGTGAGTTGCTGACCTATATGCTTTCGGACCCCCAGACGATCACCCGTGCCACTTACCTACTCTGGGTGGCTCACAAACTGGAGCGCATCGCCGACCGGGTGACGAACATCTGCGAACGGGTCATTTTTATATCCACCGGCGAATTCCAGGAACTCAATTTCTGACTGACACGATCCACCTTGACGAGCGGGCTGTTTGGGATTACAATGCCCTTCCCGACGGGAGGTGAATCTATGCGCATCGCCATCGGTGCCGATCATGGCGGCTACGAACTGAAGCAGCAAATCGCCGACTTCCTCATCGCCCAGGGCCATCAGGTGCAGGACTTCGGCACACATAGCCCAGAGTCGGTGGATTACCCCGACTTCGCCGCCCCACTGGCCCGCGCCGTGGTCGCTGGGGAGTTTGAACGCGGCATCCTCATCTGCGGCACAGGGATCGGTATGAGCATCGCTGCCAACAAGGTGCGGGGTGCCCGCGCCGCTTTGTGCACCGATTGCTACATGGCCCACATGAGTCGTCAGGATAACGATGCCAACATCTTATGCCTGGGTGGGCGAGTGCTTGGCCTCGGCTTGGCGCTGGACATCGTGCAGGTCTTTCTCAACAGCGAATTTCTTGGCGGCCATCATACGCGGCGCATCGGCAAAATCAGGGCGTTAGATGAGGAAAGAGGATGAAGTAATACGCAACCCCTCAGCGTTACTTTGCGCCGTCCTGTTACAACGGAAAGGAGAGAGCAGTGAAAAAGCACACGATCATTCCAGCCCTTGTCCTTATCCTGTTGGGCACCTACTTTCTACTGAACGAACTAGGCGTCGGCATTCCCGGCTGGGATGTTATCTGGCCTGTCTTCCCCTTTGCCGGAGGGCTGGCCTTCCTGTGGGGCTATGTCTTCGGACAACGGCACGACCCCGGCCTGGTCTTCGTCGGCACGGCTGCCACGCTCGTGGGGTTGGTGTTCTTCTTCTTCACACTGGGGGCGCTGGAATACCGTGACCTGGAAACGTGGTGGCCCGTTTTCGTCATCATCGGTGGCATCGCCTTCCTGGCCCAGTGGGCTGCGGCCGGTTTCCGCGATTGGGGGGCGCTCTTCCTGGCGCTGGTGGCCCTCGTGGTCGGTGGCGCAGCGCTGGCCATAACGCTGCAACTCCTGGGCCCCCAGAGCCGCGAACTCCTGCCCAGGCTGTGGCCCGTCGTCCTGATCCTGGTGGGCCTGATGATCCTGCTGCGGGCACTGTTTGGCAAGCGTAAGGCGTAGATGCTGATCGGGATTGACGCCAGCCGCGCTGTCACCGTCCGTCCGACCGGCATCGAGATCTACTCTCAACGCCTGATCCAGGCACTGCTGGCGCTCAAAAGTCCGCACTGTTTTCGCCTCTACTTTCGCAGCGCGCCGCCGGCCGCTGCCTTCTCCGGCGCCGACCTGCGCGTCATCCCCTTCCCGCGCCTGTGGACCCACGTGCGTCTTTCCTGGGAGGTGGCCCGCCGCCCGCCCGATGTGCTCTTCGTCCCGGCCCACGTCCTGCCCATCTTCCATCCGCGTGTCAGCCTGGTCACCGTCCACGATCTGGGCTACCTCTACTTTCCAAGGGCTCACCCCTGGCATCAGTGGCTGTACCTCGACCTCTCCACCCGCTGGAATGCGCGGGCTGCGGCGCACCTCTTGGCCGACTCCCAGGCTACCAAGGCCGATCTGGTGGCCCGCTACTCCACCCCACCGGAGAAGATCACCGTCGCTTACCCCGGCCGCGACGAGAGGCTCGCTCCGGTGCGCGATCCTGCTTTAGTCGAGGCAGTCAAAACGCGCTATGGCATCACCGGCGACTACTTTCTCTACCTGGGCACCCTCCAGCCGCGCAAGAACCTCTCGCGCCTCGTTGCCGCCTTCGCCCACCTGATCACCCAATCTCCTCATCACCAAATCTTCAAACTCATCCTGGCCGGCAAACGGGGCTGGCTCTACGATGACCTCTTCGCCCAGGTGCACCGTCTGGGTTTGGAGGGGCGCGTGCTCTTCCCCGGCTACGTCCCCGACGAAGACAAGGCTGCTCTGCTGAGCGGAGCGTTAGCCTTCGTCTTTCCCTCGCTCTACGAGGGGTTCGGACTACCGGTACTGGAGGCCCAGGCCTGTGGATGTCCGGTCATCACCAGCATCACCTCCAGCCTGCCCGAGGTGGCAGGGGACGCGGCGCTCCTGGTGGATCCAGGCGACACTTCCGCCATCGCCGCCGCTATGCAGCAGGTCGCCACCGACCCCACCCTGCGGGAGAATCTCATCGAGCGTGGCTTTGCCAACGTGCGCCGCTTTTCCTGGACCGCCTGTGCTCAATCGGTGCTGGGCGTCATTGAGCAGTGTGCGGAGGATGCATCACACGGGGGGTGAATCGAGGAAAAGAAGAGCCCCGGCTTCTCCGAGAGGCCGGGGCTCTCTCCCTTGTCTACTTGCTCCTTATGTACTTGTCCGCTCACTCAGGCCGGAATTTTGGGCAACTCCGCCAGAGCCTGCTGGATCTTCTCCTCCTCCAGTTCGTAGTCCGGGAGTTCCTTGCGGTGGTAGGCATCGTAAGCCGCCAGGTCGAAGTGGCCGTGGCCGCTATTATTAAAGAGGATGACCTTCTCCTCGCCTGATTCTCTGCAGGCCAATGCCTCATCGTAGACGGCTCTGATGGCATGGGCCGTCTCCGGGGCCACGATGAAGCCTTCGGCCTGGGCGAAACTGTGAGCGGCCTCGAAGACTGCGTTCTGGTGATAGGCCCGGGCCTCGACGAACCCATCCTCCAGGAGACGGCAGATGATAGGCGCCATGCCATGGTAGCGCAGCCCTCCCGCGTGAACGGGGGCGGGGATGAAACTATGGCCCACGGTGTGCATCTTCGTTACAGGGCCGGTCTTCGCCGTGTCCCCCCAGTCGTAGGCGTAGATGCCCCGGGTCAGGCTGGGGCAGGCGGTGGACTCCACGTTGATAACCCGCAGATTCGGTTTGGTGCCGTCCAACCTATCCTTCAAGAAGGGCAGGAAGAGGCCGGCGAAATTACTGCCGCCGCCGACGCAGCCGATGAGGATGTCCGGATAATCGCCCGCCATCTCCATCTGCTTTTTTGCCTCCAACCCGACGATCGTCTGGTGCAGGAGCACAAAGTTCACCACGCTGCCGAGGGAGTACTTCCACCCGTCGTGGGTGACGGCATACTCGATGGCCTCGCTGATGGCGATGCCCAGGCTACCTGATGTCTCCGGGTCCACAGCCAGGATGTCCCGCCCGGCCTTGGTCTCCGAACTGGGGCTGGGCACAACGTTGCCTCCCCAGGTCTCCATAGCGATACGCCGGTAGGGCTTTTGGTGGTAACTGATGGTGACCATAAAGACCTTGCACTTCAGGCCGAAGAGTTGGGCGGCGAAACAAAGGGCGCTGCCCCACTGACCAGCCCCAGTCTCGGTGGCGAGCCCTTCCAGCCCTTCCTCCCTGGCATAGTAACACTGGGCCACGGCGGTGTTCGGCTTGTGGCTGCCTGGTGGACTGACGCCCTCCCACTTGTAGTAGATTTTGGCCGGGGTGTCCAGCGCCTTCTCCCAACGGGCGGCGCGGTAGAGAGGAGAGGGACGCCACATCTTAAGCACGTCCTGCACCTCTTCTGGGATCTCGATCCACCGCTCTTGGCTCCCCTCTTGCTCGATCAGCGCCAGAGGGAAGACCGGCACCAGGTCCTCAGGCTTCATCAGTTCCAGCGTCACCGGATGTCGGTACGGGGGTGGTGGCGTCTTCATATCTGGGAGTACGTTGTACCAATGGGTGGGCAAGTCCTTCTCGTCCAACAGATACTTATACCGCATCATTTTTCGTTCCTCCTCGATGTATTTATCTACTTGTTTCCCTATCTACCCGTATACCTGTCTACCTGTTTCTTTCTTCGATAGCATCCCTCCTTTCCCCACAGCAGTGAGTAAGGTGCCTCAAACATCCAGGAAAACACTCCGGTCGGTGAAGAACTGCTTGTAAAGTTTGTAGTGTGCGGTGTCCTCGTATTCCACCTCCTCGATGCGGGGTGAGTCAAAACTGAAGATTTGAGCCCCCGGATAGGCCAGCAGAATTGGCGAGTGGGTGGCCATAATGAACTGAGCATGCCCCTCCGCCTCCAGCCGCTGCAACAATCTCAGGAACTTCACTTGACTTGAG
>QMOC01000147.1 GCA_003648085.1 Chloroflexota bacterium | reverse complement strand
GGCACCCCGCCGTTCTCAATGGTCAGCGTCCCCGTCGCCACAGCCCACTGCCCCACTGCGTCCCGCGCCCGCATGGTCACAGTGTACGTGCCGTCGGGCGGGGGATCGGCGCCCAGGTCTACCCCGGCGTCGTAGTCAAACTCATGCCAGCCCGCTTCGTTGAGCCGCGTGACCGTCTCCTTCTCCGCTACGTGGTAACGCACCCCGTCTTCCCCTATCAGATAGACGGTCAGTTCCTCCACGTCTTTCTTGAGGTCTACGTTAATCGTCGCCCGGTCGTCGAGGCCGTCTCGATTGGGGGTGAAAACCGGCGGATGCACACTGAAGCCGCGCAGTTCCGGCAAGGCGGTATCGGCGTCGGCGATGGTGAGCGTGCCGGTGACCTGTTCGGTGACGCCCTCCGCATCGGTGGCCTCCACCGTCCAGGTGTACACCCCGTCCTGCAGCACCCGCTTCTCCACCGTGAACCCCTCGAACTGCTCACCGGGCAGCACGTAGCCATCTACCACGCCGGAGAAGTAGACCTGGTAGGGCTCCTCGACGGAGGGACCAAGGTGAATGTGGTCGCGGAAGTAGTAGCGGTTGCCCTTTTGATCCTCAAAGTAGATGGAGACCTCTGCACTGCGGGAGAGGTTATAGGTGATAGCCAGTATGTCGTTGTCACCGTCGGCGTTGGGCGTAATCATGTCCTTGCTAAAAGAAACTTCGCTGAGCAGCGGCTTTTCTCCGCAAGCGACCAGCACCAGCAAAAGCCCAAGCACCACTGCTGCCAGCAGGATATGCCAGATTCGCAATGCACTCCCTCCAAGTTAGAATCCGGGCAGAAGTATACCACAGGTCTATCAATTTACCAATATACCAATCCACCAAATCTCCGACTTGCATTTCCTGGAAAAACAGGTACAATCCGCGCCGACCGACAACAGGTGGAACTAGTGATGAACTACCAACAGGCAATCGCCTATCTTCACAGCCTTACAGATTACGAAAAGACGCGCATTGAGCGTTACACATCCGAGACGTTCGACCTCTCGCGGGTCGAACGGCTATTGGCGGCGGTGGGCAATCCGCACACCCGCTTCCCGGCGCTGCACATCGCCGGCACCAAGGGCAAGGGCTCCACAGCGGCGCTGAGCGAATCCAGCCTGCGTGCTGCTGGCTACTGTACGGGTCTCTACACCTCGCCCCATCTTCACACCTTTCGCGAGCGCATCCAGGTAGCCGGACGGAAGATCGCGCGGGAGGAAGTCATCACGCTGGTGGAAGAGGTCCGCCCGTTGATCGAGCGCACACCCGGCGTGACCACTTTCGAGGCCATCACCGCCATTGGCTTCCTGTATTTTGCCTACTCCGACGTGGATATAGCCGTCGTCGAGGTGGGGCTAGGCGGCCGGCTCGACGCCACCAACGTTCTGACGCCCGAGGTGTCCGTCATTACCTCCCTGAGTCTGGACCACACCTATCTGCTGGGCAACACGCTGGCCGAGATCGCCTATGAGAAGGCCGGCATCATCAAGCCGGGCATCCCGGCCGTGAGCGCGCCACAGCGGGCCGAGGCGATCAAAGTGCTCGAAGCGGTCAGCCGGGAGCGAGGGGCATCGCTTGTGGAGGTCGGTCGCGATTGGGATTACGACCCTGGCCCCGCCGACCTGGACGGTCAGTATTTCACTGCCTGTCGCATCGCTGATGAGGGATCTGGATTGGACGGGGAATACTGGATTCCCCTGCTGGGCCGCCACCAACTGGAGAACGCTACCAGTGCCATCGCCGCGCTCGACATCCTGCGCCGGCGGGGCTTCCGCATCCCCGCCGAGGCCGTGCACGAGGGGTTACGCAATGTCCACTGGCCGGGACGGCTGGAGATCCTCAGCCGCGAGCCGCTGGTGGTCGTGGATTGCGCCCACAATCCCTACTCGGCGCAGGTGCTGCGCAAGGCACTGGAAGAGTGGTTCCCCGACCGGCGCTGGGTGCTCATCTTCGGTGCTTCGGCCGATAAAGACATCGCCGGGATGCTGAGGGCGCTCCTGCCGATCAGCGAGTACACCATTGTCACCCGCTCCGACCACCCTCGGGCCGCAGCGCCGATTGAATTGGCCGATGTCGTCGCCTCGGTGGGAGGCGGGGCGGAGGTCAGCGTGAACGTGAGAAAATCAATCCGGCGCGGATTGGCGGTGATGGACCCGGGTAGCGGCCTGCTGGTGACCGGCTCCATCTTTCTGGTCGCCGATGCCCGCGAGGAGTGGGCGCGTTACACCGGGGCTCCGCTGCCGGACAATGACGGTTAACCGAACACTTGATGTGGAAAGAGAGTCATGATGTGGAATAGAGAGTTTCAGGATTGGTGGTCACAGATGGGATGGGCTCAGGGAGTACCATTTTCCCTGGACGATATGGATTTTGAGGAAAAGGAGGAGCTTGACGAATCTTCAGGGGAAGTCATCGAAGCACCGCTCCTGCCGCTGCGTGATATGGTGATGTTTCCCCGCATGGTCACGCCGCTCTTCGTCGGGCGCGACCGCTCAATAGAGGCCATTGAAGCGACCTATGAATTGGGCGAGTCGCTCATCACCGTCGCTCAGCGGGACGCAGATGTGATGGAACCGGGCCCCGAAGACCTCTTCACCTTCGGCACCGAGGTGGACATCGGTCGCATGTTGCGCTTGCCCGATGGCACTATCAGTATGCTGAGTCAAGGATTTCGGCGGGTGCAAATCGTCGAATACGTCCACCTGGAGCCCTACATCCGCGTGCGTGCTCTGCCTATTTACGAAGCGGCTGAGAAAACCCCACTCACCGAGGCGCTGATGCGGGCAGTGCTGGCGCTTTTCGAGAAGGTCGTGCAGTTGAACCGCAACCTGCCTGAAGATGCCTACGTTTTCGCGATGAACATAGACGAGCCGGGCTGGCTGGCCGATCTGGTGACCCAGGCCCTGGACCTGGAAGTGGCCGAGCGGCAAGAGGTGCTGGAAACCATTGATCCTGCGGCGCGGTTGCAGCGTGTCAGCGTTCTGCTGGCCAAGGAACTGGACGTGCTCGAACTGGAGGATCGCATCCACTCGCAGGTACAGCAGGAATTGGACAAAACCCAGCGCGAGTACTTCCTGCGCGAGCAGATGAAGGTCATCCAGAGCGAGTTGGGCGAGACCGACGTTTATACCCAAGAAGTCAACGAACTGCGCGAGCGCATCGCCGAGATGGACCTGCCCGACGAGGTGCGCGCCCGGGCCAACAAAGAACTCGACCGGTTGGCAACGATGCCGCCGATGTCGCCCGAGACCGGCATGATCCGCACTTATCTGGACTGGCTGATCGAGTTGCCATGGTCGGAGACCACCGAGGATAACCTGGACGTCAAGCACGTCGAGGAGGTACTGGAATCGCGCCACTACGGGCTGCCCAAGGCTAAGGAACGCATCCTGGAATACATTGCCGTGCGGCGCCTGGCAGCCGACAAGATGCGCAGCCCGATCCTTTGCTTCGTCGGACCGCCCGGCACCGGCAAGACTTCGCTGGGTCAATCCATCGCCGAGGCACTGGGGCGCAAGTTCGTCCGCGTGAGCCTGGGGGGCGTGCGGGACGAGGCGGAGATTCGGGGCCACCGCCGCACTTACATCGGTGCGTTGCCTGGCCGCATCATTCAGACGATGCGGCGTGCCGGCACGATCAATCCCCTGTTCATGCTTGACGAGGTGGATAAGATAGGACTGGATTTCCGGGGCGACCCGGCTGCGGCGCTTCTGGAGGTGTTGGACCCCGAACAGAACTATGCCTTCTCCGACCACTACCTTGAGGTACCCTACGACCTTTCGAAGGTCCTCTTCATCACCACGGCCAATATTCTCGATCCCATCCCGCCGGCCCTACGAGACCGCATGGAGGTGATCGAATTCCCCGGCTACATTGACGAGGAGAAACTGGAGATTGCACGCCGTTTCCTGATCCCGCGTCAACTAGAAGAGCACGGTCTGAAAGATACCCCCATCACCTTCACCGATGGCGCACTACGAGCCCTCATCCGCGAGTATACCTACGAGGCTGGCGTGCGCAATCTCGAGCGTACGATCGCCAGCATCTGTCGTAAGGTCGCCCGCCGCTTGGCCGAGGGAGGTTCACCGCCCCGTCGTATCAAGGCGAACATGCTCGCCCATTATCTCGGCCCGCCGCAGTTCATCCGCAGCCTAGCGGAGGAGCGGGATGGGGTTGGTATCGCTACGGGGGTGGCGTGGACCGAGGCAGGAGGCGATCTGACGCCGGTAGAGGTCGCGCTGATGCCTGGCAAGGGCAACCTGATGCTGACCGGACAGTTAGGCGAAGTCATGCAAGAGTCGGCGCAGGCAGCGTTGAGTTATACCCGCTCCCGCAGCAAGGATTTTGGCATCAAGCCGGACGTCTTCGACAAGACCGACATCCACATCCACCTGCCGGAGGGGGCGATCCCCAAAGACGGTCCATCGGCCGGCATCACCATCGCCACAGCGCTCATCTCCGCCTTCACCAGTCGCCCTGTGCGCCACGATGTGGGGATGACAGGCGAGATCACGCTGCGTGGCCGTGTGCTGCCCGTCGGCGGCCTCAAGGAGAAGATGCTGGCAGCCTACCGCGCTGGCCTCAAGACAATCATCATTCCAAAGCGCAATAAGAAGGACCTTGTCGAAATCCCTCGACGTGTACAGCGCCATATGAACGTGGTCCTGGTCGAGCGAATGGATGAGGTGCTCGCAACGGCGCTGCTGCCGCCTCCATCTCCGCCACGTCATCGCCGGACTTAGCGGTTGGACGACAGAAGACCCCCTATCAGCCCACGATGATTTCTCCCCCATCCACCGGGATGACCGCTCCGCTGATCCAGGTGATAGCCGGGTCGGCCAAAGCCACCAGCACCTTAGCCACGTCCTCGGGCGTCGTCAGGCGACCGCCGGGGTTGCGCTTGAGCGCCTCGGCGATGTAGGTCTCGTGGCCGGGGATGGCCCGCAGTGCGGGCGTGTCGGTCACGCCGGGCCGCAGGCAGTTGCCGGCAATGCCCCGGGGGCCCAACTCCAGCGCCAGTTGCCGCGTGTGGCTCTCCAGCGCCGCTTTGGCCGCCGAGACCGCGCCATACATGGGGGCCGCCCGGATCGCGCCAGCACTGGAGAGCGCGTAAACCCGGCTGCCGCGCACTAGAAGATCCCGCCGCACCAGGTCCTGCACCCAGTAGACCAGGCTGTGGGCCATCACCCGCAGTGTCATGTCCATCTGCTGTTCGCTGACTGCTTTCTCAGGATCGTCGGCGATGAAGGGAAGCAGCGTGCCGAAAGCCAGCGAGTGCAGCACGAAGTGGATACTGTCGGCAGGGTCTTCCGCCAGCGTCTCCTCGATTTTATCAAGCACGCGCATCCGCTTGCGGGCGTCGGCGGCATTGGTGTTGAAGAAGACTGCCTTGCGCCCCAGGGCCTCGATGTCGGCCACAACTTGCTTAGCGCGAGGGAGCGTCGCCCTCAGATCGAGGTGCACGCCAAATATGTTCATCCCCGCGCTGGCCAGCGCCCGTGCCGCAGCCGCGCCAAACCCGCTTGATGCCCCCAAGATGAGCGCCCACCGGCCCTCCAATCCATTTCTGTCCATTGTTGCCTCCTAATCTGATGCGTGAAACGTAGTGCGTAGTATGACAACACCCAATAATCATATACGATGCGCTCTGGCCTTGCGCCAATACCCAAATCCCGGTAGAATGCAGACTGATGGACCCGACCACTACCCACGTCACTGTCCGCAAACTCGACCACGCCGGCCGCCAGGTCACCGCCTACCCGGGCCGAGTGCTCCGGCGCGATGGCCACACCATCGTGCTGCGCACCGGTTGGGACCGAGCCCCCCTGGATCTCGGCTTCGTCGTCCTCGAGCCCGGTGACCGCTGGACGGAGTACTTCTACACCGACCGATGGTACAACATCTTCGAGATTCGCGCCAGCGACGGGCGCCTGAAGGGCTGGTATTGCAACGTCACCCGCCCGGCCCGCATCAGCGCCCGTGAGGTGGCCGCCGAAGACCTGGCGCTCGATCTGTGGGTCGCGCCCGACGGGGAATGCCGTGTGCTCGACGAGGACGAGTTCGCCGCGCTGCCGCTGCTCCCCACAGAGCGCGAGGCCGCACAGAAGGCCCTGGCCGAACTGCAAGCGATGGTGGCCCAGAAGGCGGCCCCCTTCGACAGGAGACACGACGGTGACTAGTGCTGCCAACCCACGACGAGGGGAACTCTGGGTGCTGGTCGCGCTTCTGCTGGTGGGGGAGGCCCTCCGTCTGGTCGCTCTGGGCGACGTGCCTCCCGGCCCGGGCTACGACGAACTACAGAATGCGCGCCTGAGCGAGCGCGTCCTGGCGGGCGAGTGGGCCATCTACTTCGCGGAGAACTTCGGGCAGGAGCCGCTCTACCCCACACTGGCGGCATTGGCGGTGCGGTTGCTGGGCTGGAGCGTGTTCGTGCTGCGGCTGCCCGGCGCGCTGGGGGGTCTCCTCTCGGTGCTGACGCTCTACCTGGCCGGCCGGCGACTGGCAGGCCGGCGTGCCGCGCTGCTGGCGGCGGCCTTCCAGGCGGTCTCCTTTTGGCCGTTGATCGAGACCCGTATGGCATTGGAGATGGCGCTGCTGCCCCCATTGTCCGGATTGGCCGTGCTGTTTCTGGCGCGCGGGTTGAACGGACGGGCGAGGCCCCGCTGGCACACGCTGCTCGACTTCGCACTGAGTG